>CAUUAX010000035.1:0-2531 GCA_963543285.1 uncultured Candidatus Saccharibacteria bacterium | reverse complement strand
TTTACTTTTACGAAATCTGTGCTAGAATAGATGTAGAGTTTCCTCTTTTCGGAGTGCGCGGTGGTTTGAATGTGTACAGACTGCAATCTCGGCGGAAAAGGTATAGACACGGAGAGGAGTTGCTGAATCCAAACCGTAAGGCAAATTGCCATAATTAGTTAATCAACCAAGGAGAAATTGGATGCCAACAATCAACCAATTGGTGCGCAAACCGCGCCAAACGGCTAAGAAAAAGTCCAAGTCGCCAGCACTAGGTCGTATTCATAACGCCCTAAAAACACGTTATTACGACCAGAATGCACCGCTTAAGCGTGGTGTTTGTGTGCGTGTGACGACTAAGACGCCAAAGAAACCAAACTCAGCTTTGCGTAAAGTTGCTCGTGTTAAATTGAACAACGGCTATGAAGTTTGGGCGTACATCGGTGGTGAAGGTCACAACTTGCAGGAGCACGCTGTGGTCTTGATCCGCGGTGGTCGTGTGCCTGACCTTCCAGGTGTGCGTTATCACATCGTACGCGGTGCACTTGACCTTCAAGGTGTCAATAACCGTAAGAAGGGCCGCTCTAAGTACGGTACGAAGAAAGGGGATAAATAATCATGCCTCGTAAAGTTACCAAAAAATTGCAGCGTGAACTTAAGCCTGATCGCCGATACCAAAGCGTACTAGTTCAGCGTTTAATCAACAAGTCAATGCTAGACGGCAAAAAGTTGGCGGCTGAGCGCGCTGTTTACACAGCCCTAGAAACTGCCGCTAAGAAATTGGATTCTGAAGATCCATTGGCAGTGTTTGAGAAAGCATTGAAGAACGTTAGCCCAAGCTTCGAGGTTAAATCTCGCCGCGTTGGTGGTGCTAACTACCAGATTCCATTCCCAGTTCAGGGACATCGACAATTGCACTATGCGTTCAGTTGGTTAGTCCAAGCAGCTCGTGCTCGTAGCGGAATGCCATATTCACAGCGTTTGGCGTTGGAAATCGTTGACGCTTACAATGAAGCTGGTGCTGCCTTTAAGAAGAAAGAAGACACCCACAAGATGGCTGAAGCTAACCGCGCCTTTGCGCACTTTGCTCGCGGCTAATCATTGCTTGAAAGCAAAATCAGAAAATCGCTCTAAACGGGGCGATTTTTTGGTATAATAGAAAAAATTAGGAGGGAAGATGGCGAGTTTTTCGTTTGATATTGTGTCAGAAATTGACAAGGCTGAGATGAATAATGTTTTCATGCAGGCTGAAAAAGAAATTCAAGGGCGTTATGATTTTAAGGGGACGAGCGCGGCAATTGATTGGCTGGATGATAAAAAGGGTCTGAAAATTACAGGCGACAGCGATTGGCAAGTTGACGCTGTATTAGATATTGTTCGTAAGAAATTGGCGGGGCGCGGTCAGTCAAGCAAAGTTCTGGATTTATCAAAAGAAAAAGTTGTTTCGAACCTGAAAACGACTTGGGAAATTCTGTTCAAGCAAGGTCTTGATCAGCCGACGGCGAAGCAAATTGCCGCTGATATTCGTGCTAATGCGCCGAAAGCTAAGCCGCAAATTCAAGGCGACCTCGTTCGTGTTACTTCTGCATCGAAGGATGAGCTGCAAAAAGTTATTAGTTTATTGCGGGAAAGTGATTACGACACACCTTTGCAATTTGTAAATTATCGTTAGGATTGGAGCAGTATGAATCAGAAGTCAATGAAGAAATTAAAAATTGCAGCCATCGTTCTGGGCGTAGTTTTCTTGATCTCCGTTATAGTTGGGCTGATTGTCGTTAATAATAACCGCTCTTCCGGAGTTAGTAAAACCGCAAAAAAGAAGATCCAGAAGATTTTTGCCGAAGAAGATGCTAAGAGCTTGCAGAAAGTCGTTTCCAAATATGGCTATTCAATTCGATACGACAAGAGTATTTTTACTGGTGAAGGTCACGTCTTAAATAAAGACTCTAATGAGAAACAGTATAGCGCCACTACATATGCTGATGATGAGCTGAAAGAAAGCCGTGCTTATGCGATTTTGCGATTACATTTCCGAAAAGGTTCAGAAAAGCCGAAGGAGGAAGAAGAGAAGTTTTCATTTAGGAAGATTATGCCAGACTTCTCAATCGTAACTTCGCGCAAAAAAGCTTATTTTGATCGATCAACGATGCCTGAAGAATATAAAGACACGAAGAAATATTCAGATTTGGACTTAATGCTTCAGGGTGATATCAACAAGCAGAAAAAGGATAATCCTAACTTAAAATATCACACCAGCGACGCGACGATTTCTGGGAAGAAGTTTAAGAAGATGGTCGTTGATTACGGAAGCACTATTGACGGCAAGTGGCAGAAAACTGGCGAAAAAATAACTTATTTAACGATTCAGAACGGTAGGCCATACTGGATGACGATTTTTGCATTGAGCAAGAATTCGTACACGCAGCCGTATATTGACCAGCTGGAGGCGCTGGTTCCTAAGGTAACTTTCCAGAATCCAGACAGTAGCTACTTGGTCAGGGCTGATGGCAATAATGAGGCGCAAGTGGCTTCCGCTACGATAGCTAAGACCG
>CAUUAX010000034.1:0-2719 GCA_963543285.1 uncultured Candidatus Saccharibacteria bacterium | reverse complement strand
TGAAAATTCTTGCTTTTCCAGATTTTTTGACGCTTCAATAGTCGTGCTTTGCGACCAAAACATAATGCCATACAGCACACCAATCAACAAAGGAAACCCTAAAGCCGTCAACCAAAACGTCGGTTTTTTCAGTGTTCTAAGCGTTTCAAATTTGAAAACCGTCCCCAAATTATGCATTTTACTCATCGCTCAACTCCTTCGCTTCGCCGCCGTAAACTTGGACAAAAATGTCGTCCATTGAAGCGCCGCCAAATTGACTTTTTACTTCTTTCAACGTGCCATATGCCGCCGCTTGACCGTCTTTCAATAAAATCAAGCGATTGCACAATCTTTCAACTTCCTCCATCTGGTGCGTAACGTAAATAATTGTCGCGCCAGCTTTTCGCTGCTCCTCAATTATGTTCATCAACAAACGGCGATTCACCGGATCAAAACCTTTGGCTGGCTCGTCCATAATCAACAGTTCTGGATCGCCCATAATTGTTACGCCAAGCTGAATCTTCTGCTGCTGTCCGCCAGATAATTTATCAAGTTGCGTATTAGCCTTGTCACTCAAATTGACACGCTCCAAAAACTTCAGGGAAAAATCCTTAGCTTCTTTGCGACTCAAGCCTTTCAATTGACCAAAGTAAAGCATCACGTCTAAGACTTTTTCTTTTTTATACAAACCGCGTTCCTCAGGAAGATATCCGAGGCGAATCTGGCTTTCTACCGAATACGGCTTGCCGTTTATCAATAAATCGCCCGCGGTCGGCTGATATAGCCCCAATAATGCACGCAATGTCGTAGTTTTTCCCGAGCCATTACTTCCCAAAAAACCAAAAACTTCGCCGCGAAAAACATCGAAACTCAGATCTTTAATAACAGTTTTATCACCGAAACTCATCTTAAAATGACGAATCTCAACCATTTTTTTATTATCTGGCATACGCCTCCTTTTCTTTAAATAAAATTATAACACTTAACGAAAAAAAAGATATAATATAAATATGCGACTATTGGTTATTGAGGACGAACGAAAAATTGCGAGAGTCATAACCGAATCCCTGAAGCGCGAAAAATACGCGGTTGATGCGGCGTACGACGGGGAAGAGGGCTTTAATTTGGCGGATAGTCAGCCGTATGATTTGTTGATTGTTGATCGAATGTTGCCGGGATTAGAGGGCACGGAGATTGTTAAAAAATTGCGCGAGAACGGGAAAAATATGCCAATTCTGTTTCTGACAGCACTGAGTACAACCGAAGATAAAACGCTCGGGCTGGACGCGGGAGCTGATGATTATTTGACTAAGCCTTTTGCAATTGATGAATTGTTGGCACGAGTGCGAGCCTTGCTTCGTCGTCCACCGATTAGCCAACCAGACGTTCTGCAAATTGACGATTTGAAAATTGACAAACAACAACATACAGTAGCTCGCGCAGGAAAAATTATCGACCTCACAAGCAAAGAATATGCGCTGCTGGAATATTTGATGCAGCATCCGAACCAGATTCTCAGTAAAGAAACGCTGATTGATCATGTTTGGGATTTTGACGCTGATATTTTGCCGAATAATGTCGAGGCATACATAAAAAATCTACGCCAAAAAATCGACAAACCGTTCAAAAAACAATTGATAAAAACCGTGCGCGGCTTCGGTTATAGGATTGAATCATGAAAATTTTTACTTCAGCAACAATTAAGTTGGCGGGCTGGTATTTGATGATTTTGATGATCGTCAGTTTGCTGTTTAGCAGCATTATTTTTCAGGTGGCGCGCTCGGAAGTTGATGCGCAAATTCATAAAATTATCGTTCAAAGGAAGGGCGATTTTCCTGCAATTAATTTGTCGGAAAGAATAGATAATTCAACTCGAAATCTTTTGATTAGTTTGGGTTATATAAATCTTATCGTTCTGCTCGCTGGCGGTTGGTGTTCATATTTATTAGCGAAAATCACTTTGCGGCCGATAGAAACCGCCCACAAAGCTCAATCGCGATTTGTTGCCAATGCCAGCCATCAGCTCCGAACACCTTTGGCAATTATGAAAGCAGAAACTGAATTTGCGCTAAAAAATCGGAAGGCGAATAAGGCGGAACTTACAGAAACTCTGGAAAGCAATTTGGAGGAAATAAATAAGTTGACCGAGCTTACGGCAATGCTTCTGGAACTGTCGCGGACGGAAAATAAGTTGGCGCTGGAAGATAAAAGTTTTAATTTGACGGAATTGATATCCGAGCTCATCCGCGAACGAAAAGCCGAAGCGCGAGTTAAAATGAATTGCCCGGAACACATAAATATTCCGCTTCATCACACCGCCACGCGAGAATTGTGCGCGATTTTGCTCGATAATTCATTGAAACATAGCCCGAAAAATTCTGTGGTAAAAATTTGCATCATTCCATCAAAACAAAACATCACCGTCAATTTCATCAACGACGGCACGATTTCACAACAAACCTTACCGCACGTCTTTGAGCGATTTTTCCGCGGCAACCAACAGACGAAAGGTTATGGATTAGGATTGCCATTAGCGGAGCAATTGACAAAAGCGCTAGGCGGACAAATCTCTGTTAGCACCTCGAAAAACTCAACCATTTTCACAATTTCCTTGCCGATTCTGTAAATTTTCAGCTATTTTTCAGAATTAAATGTTGTAATAGGATTGTTGATTGGCAAATTGCCGATCCGAAAGGGGAAGTATGAGTACAACATTTTTAAGCAAAAAAGGATTTAAGGA
>CAUUAX010000033.1:0-2799 GCA_963543285.1 uncultured Candidatus Saccharibacteria bacterium | reverse complement strand
GACGCGGTGTCTTTATTGAAATTCCGTAAAAAAGATCGTCCATTAAAGAAATTTACCGAGCGCGAGCTAATCCAATTGGAAAGTGAAATTGGCGCAACAATTTTTGGCGAGAAGCCGGCGTATGTTGCGCGACGAGAGTTTTTTAATTTAGATAAAGATACCTGGATTTGGTATGAAGAAGTTGCTGATGGCAAGGGCGGCCGGCAAGAATTGACTACGCGTTATGAAGTGCAACCAAAGGGAATCTTGAAGATTCAGCCGAATTATCGCTATAGTTACTTGGAGGGCGACGAGCTTCAGAATTTTGTCTTGGCAACTAAGGAATATTACGAGCGAGTTTCTCGACAATTGTATAAGAAAGATCCGCAAACCGGTCGGCCGCTTTGATATAATAAAAAAGTGAATAAAGACTATATCTATCTTGATCATGCTGCTGCTACGCCGATGGATCCATTGGTGATTGATGCGATGTTGCCATATTTTTCTGAAAAGTTTTTCAATCCGTCCAGTCCGTACGCTCCAGCAATATTTACAAAGCGTGAATATCAAGACGCGAAGGCTCGGCTGGCGCGCTGCTTGGGTGTGATGGCTGATGAATTGATAATGACAGCTGGAGCAACTGAGTCTGTCAATTTAGCGTTTAATGCGGCAAATGGCGTAAGTTTAATTTCGGCAATTGAGCATGACTCGGTTATTAATTCCGCAAAAGCGCGTTCGGAAGTGAAGCTAATTCCGCCAATGAAAAATGGACGAATAGACCCGAACACGGTTAAAAAAATGTTAACGCCAGATGTTGGATTTGTTAGTATTGCGCTGGTGAATCATGAGCTGGGCTACATTCAGCCAATTGAAGAGATTGCGGAAATTGTAAAAGCCGAGCGACTCAGGCGCCAAGAAAATGATGAATCTTTACCGTTGATTTTTCATACAGATGCTTCGCAGGCGGCGGCTTTAATTGATGTGAAAATTAAAAGGTTGGGCGTTGATTTATTGACATTATCTGCGGCGAAAGTTTACGGTCCAAAGCAAATTGGTTTATTGTGGGTGCGACCTGGCGTTACGTTGAAAGCGAACATTTTTGGTGGCGGTCAAGAATTGGGGTTGCGCAGCGGAACTGAAAATGTTGCTGGCGTGGTTGGGTTTGCGACGGCTTTGGAATTGGCACAAAAACGACGTTCTGCTGAAGTGAAGCGACTGCGAAAACTACGAGAAAATTTGGTAAAAGATTTGAGGCAGGCTTTTCCTGATATGTTGATATCATCAGATATGAAAAAAAGTTTGGTGAGTTTTTTGAATATATCATTTCCTGGAGTTGATGCTGAAAGATTGGTGTTTTTATTAGAATCTCGTGGAGTTCTAGTGGCTACGGGTAGTGCTTGCGCGGCTAATTCCGGAACACGCTCTCATGTACTGGCAAGTATTGGTCTGAGTGAAGCTGAGATTGACGGAAGTCTAAGACTTACCTTAGGCAAGTTGAACAATGATGAGAATATAAAGCGAGCTGGCGAATTTATCATCGAAGCTGTGCAAGCGGAAATGAAGAGGACTCGTCGATGATCCATAAACTAGTTGGCTTGATGATTTTTGCTGCTTTGGTGATTTTTGGACTTAGCACATATTTGTCGCCGAATGATTTGGGAAAATGTCAAGGCGTGGGCGAAGGCGATTGCCGTAGGGCTGATGCAATAGTTGTTGTCAGCGGCGGCGATACGAATGCGCGAACTGACGAGGCTATTAAACTATATAAAGAAGGTTGGGCGCCGTTGATTGTTGTGTCTGGCGCGGCGGCCGATAAAACTGGTCCGTCCAACGCTAAGGCTATGTATCAGCGAGCGATTAACAGCGGCGTTCCTGAGAAAGCTATTGTTATGGACGAGTCTTCCGAAACGACTAGACAAAACGCCACTGAGGTGAAGAAAATTGTCGATTCGCGAAAAATTGAAGATGTGATTCTGGTGACGAGTGGATATCATATGCGTCGGGCGCAACTCGAATTTTCAGCGCAATTTAACGACGTGAAGATTCGAAGTCATCCTGTTGCTTCTGATAAAAACTGGAGCTCGTGGTGGTGGTTGACGCCGTGGGGCTGGTGGCTGGCAATGGGTGAATTAATGAGAATTGGGCTATTTGCTATGGGGTTGTCCAGATGAGTAAGAAAGTTTTTGTCGGTATGTCTGGTGGCGTAGATTCATCTGTAGCTGCGGCGCTATTGGTCGAGCAAGGCTATGACGTGACAGGAGTTTATATGAAGAACTGGTCGGAAGATCTTCCTGGAATGCATTGTCCGTGGGCGGAAGATGTTGCTGACGCCAAGCGTGTGGCGGTTGGCTTGGGTATTGATTTTCGAGTTTTTGATTTCCAGAAAGAATATAAGCAAAACGTTGTCGATTACATGATTTGCGAATATCAAGCGGGTCGCACGCCAAATCCGGATATTATGTGTAATCAAGAAGTGAAGTTTAAGATATTTTTGGAGGCTTCGTTGGCGGCTGGAGCGGATTATATCGCGACAGGGCATTATGCGCGCGTTGCTCATGAATCGTCTTCGTCAGCCAAATTGTTACGCGCTCGTGATGATAATAAAGACCAAACCTACTTCTTATATCGAGTGACTTCGGAGGCTTTGTCAAAAACCATATTTCCGTTGGGCGATTTCACTAAGGCGGAAGTTCGCGAAATGGCGAAAGAACGTGGTTTGTGGACGGCTAGTAAAAAAGAGTCGATGGGGATTTGTTTTGTTGGGCAAGTTGGAATTCGTGAGTTTTTGTCGGAATATGTTAAAACTGCGCCAGGAAATAT
>CAUUAX010000032.1:0-2816 GCA_963543285.1 uncultured Candidatus Saccharibacteria bacterium | reverse complement strand
GAATTAAGGCGTGAAAAAATACGCTCAGACTCTTCCTGGCGCGCTCTGTCGCCTTCAAAGCTTGAATGCGGTAGAATAATCATTTCCGCAGCAAAAGGTGCTCGTAGACGCTCTAAAAAACGAGAAACGCCTGGTTGGACCCAGGCTTCATTCTTTTTTCCGATCGTTATAATGGTGATTTTCATAATATCTATGGCGGAGAGAGAGGGATTCGAACCCTCGATGAGTTGCCCCATACCGCTTTTCGAGAGCGGCCAGTTCAACCACTCCTGCACCTCTCCGTATCTAACTAATTCGGGAAATTATTTTTTATCAGTCTTCTTTGAATCTTTGGCTACTATAGTGCCGATGATACTCCAGACGATGCATAACGCTAGACCGACGCCACCTAGTTGACAAAATTTAATCATCCACTTACTAGCTTCATTCCAAGTTATCAATTCAAAGAACTCTGCGCCAGCTAAAATTGCTATAGCAGTCGAACAGATTGCTATAATTCCCAATCCTGAATATTTTACGTACTTAATAAAATTCATACCCCTCCTTAGGTTAATTGGTACACCCGGCAAGATTCGAACTTACGACCTCTGGCTCCGCAAGCCAGCGCTCTATCCAGCTGAGCTACGGGTGCATACAGCCTTTCGAAAAAAACGATTGGCCGCAACAAAAAATATAAGGTACCTTCATTGCTATAAAGCATTGAACTTTTGTATTCTACCACATAAAATATAGTCAATCAAGCTATAGCTTTATCAGCCGAATAAACTTCTCTAAGGCGTCTGGCTTAATTTCTTGCATTGGTAGACGCGCTCCGAGCATATCGACGATTCTCTCGCCCTCTGCTTCGGAAAAGTAAATAGTTAAACCTGGCGAAAATCGCTTTACTGGTAATAATAGAATCGAATGTTGGTTGTTTTCGTGAATTAATCCAAATGCGCGAAATTCGCTAAAATCGTGTAAAACGTCGGCGATGTAAATGCCTTTGGGACTAATTGCGTAGTTTATTACTTGTGGGGTTTTGTTTGACAATACAAACAAGGCTACAGCCATAATTGGTAGTAAAACTGCGAAAGTCCAGTTCTTAAATACTAAAATCGCTAAAGCCATTAACCCTATCAACACGATGACAAAAAACACGTACCACAATTTACCGCGTTGAATCTGCACGCCTTCTGGCGCGTTCCAAGCTATTGGCTCGGTTAAATCAATCCTGTCAGGTGATGGCGTTTCAAAGTCTTGGTTTTCTGGACTATCGTTCATGACGTTAGTATATCACGATGAGAATTAGTGAACAATTAAACGTTAGTGGTTGATCCGCCGCTTAAAGCTGCGCCAAGGATGAAGTTGATTATGGCGTAAGCAAAGACCGCGACTAATAGACCGATGATTGCGTATAAAATTGTGTTTTTGGCGTTTGTGACAGATTCTTTTTTACCACCAGATATTACATAGCGGAAACCGCCGAAGATTAGCATAACGACGCTTAAAACGCCGACGCCGAATAGCATAATATTGATGGCTCGCCTTACGATTGATGAATCACCATTAGCTAAGTTGGCTGGCGTATTGTCGCCGCGTGCTGCGTTAATTCCGGCTGGCGCGCCGCCCTCACCTAATGCAGAAACTGGAGCTGTCACCAAAGCTACGCCAAATCCGATTGTAAGTAATCCTGTTATAATTTTAGAAATATATCCTTTTACCATAATTCTATTATATCCTATTTGCAATAAAGCTATTAATAATTACACTTATATGATACACTAAATAGTGAATTTGGAGGAGTACCCAAGTGGCTGAAGGGGACGGTTTGCTAAATCGTTAGTATGGAGAGATCTGTAGCGGGGGTTCGAATCCCCCCTCCTCCGCCAAAATTCAGAGATAGTACGGAAGGGTGACCGAGTGGTTGAAGGTACCGGTCTTGAAAACCGGCGTGCGGTAAAACGTACCGAGGGTTCGAATCCCTCCCCTTCCGCCAAAATAGTGCTATTGAGTCGAAAAATAGGAGATCCATGTGAGTCTCCTATTTTTTATTGGTTATGATGGAGATTTTATTTCTCTTGTTTGACTTGAATCGTACTTTTGTAACTTGCGCCAGATAGACGATCAAACATAAAACGTCGGTTAAATAACGCTACGACAATTGTAATTAATACGAATAATATGAACGCTAAGAACGCAATTGCGAATAGGCAGAGAAACAGCAGCGAATTCGCTTCCTTATTAAATTCATTCGCGAGGTAAAACAAGCCTGCGGGAATGATGCAAAAATATATCGTGAGTAAGATTCCTCTGAAAATTGTGCGAATCCATTTTTTATTTTCAAATGTTAGCCCAAACTTTAATAATGCGCTACCAAAAGTTTTACCATTCAGTAGAGGAATTAAGCTAAAATAGAGGGCTAAAAATAGCGAAAACGGAAGTTGGGTTTTTGATAAGGTGTAAGGAATACGGACGATAACAGCGTCAATTATTAGAGATAAACTAACGCGAATTCCAGAAACTCGTGAGCCAGCCTCAAGGGATTTTTCATCTATTTCTTCCCTGGAGGGAAGTAGCCACGTCGCAAACCAGCCCAGAAAGTAACCGATGTATCCGCCTATCGTGTTCTGGATGATATCATCGACGTCGGCTAATCGGTAAGGTCCTGAATAGATGAAATAAAGTCCAGACAGTTGCGTTAGTTCAAAGAATAAACTTAAAATAGCTGTCAATAATAACGTCTTTTTAAGGCTACATTTGAAATAGTAGCGCAGGTAAATTCCGAACGGAATGAGCATTAAAACGTTGAAAGCAGGAACGTAAAAAGTGGGATGTTT
>CAUUAX010000031.1:0-2968 GCA_963543285.1 uncultured Candidatus Saccharibacteria bacterium | reverse complement strand
CGCGCATAATCGCTTTCCGAACGATAAATCACAACTACTCGCATTACAATTCCCGCTCGCCCTTACTGCGTCGCTTTGCCAAAATCTCCACAAAATCATCCAGCGTCTTAAACTCGTAAAAAACGCTAGCAAAACGAACATACGCCACTTCATTGCGCTTTTCTAACTCGTCCAAGACTTGATCACCAATCTGTTTTGACGTAACTTCCGATTCGCCCAGCGCGTATAAAGAGTCTTCAACCGCCGTAATAATATTATCGACTTCCTCGTCAGACTTAAAGAATTTTCCGACCGAACGACGCGTAGAATTCGCCAATTTCACTCGGTCAAACAGCTCACGATCGCCATTTTTCTTTATCACCGCTAGATTCGGTTTTTCAACTCGCTCATACGTAGTAAATCGCTTGCCATCTGGAGTTTCTCTGCGACGTCGAATTGCGGCACCCTCAGAAACTTCGCGTGATTCAATAACGCGACTATTGCCGATATTAAACACCATTTTATCTACTCCTTGTTCTTCTTTCGTCGCCTCAGAAATGCCGGCGTATCATCCTCATCATCGTCAGCTTCAACGGTTGGATTTTCCCAAATATTAGTTTCTGGCTCAGTCGAAAAACTTTCGGCAGATTCTTCCTTGTCCAACTCTAGGTCAATATTTTTAACCATTTCGTCATCAACTTCTGTTTCGGCAGGTTTTGTATCGTCGCCTACAGTCAAGCTAACTTCCTGCTGGCGGAATGTATCGCTATCAAATCCTGTCGCAATCACCGTAATAACCAGCTCGTCTTCCATTTCCGGCTTCAAAGTCGCACCAAAAATAATGTTGGCGTTCGGACTAACAGCGCTAGTAATAATTTCTGCGGCTTCCTGAATTTCCGCCATACTCATGTCGTAGCCACCGGTTACATTGAATAGCACACCCTTGGCGCCATCAATCGACACCTCAATTAGAGGACTTTCAATAGCTTGCTGCGCCGCTTGAACCGCTCGGTCATCACCGCTCGCTCGCCCGATTCCCATCAAAGCTGAACCGGCATTACTCATAATCGCCTTAACGTCAGCAAAGTCAAGGTTAATCAAACCATGCTCGGTAATCAGTTCAGAAATACCTTGAACGCCCTGCCTCAAAACATCGTCAGCAATTTTGAAAGTTTCCAACAGAGGAGTTCGACGATCAATAGTTTGCAATAATCTGTCATTTGGAATTGTAATCAAGGTATCAACCTCGCGTCCCAAGTGAGAAATCGCCCAATCCGCGTTAACTCGGCGCTTTTCACCCTCAAAGCTAAACGGTCGAGTTGCCACGCCAACCACCAAAATACCAAGCTCGCGTGCCACTTCTGCTACAACATAACCAGCACCAGAACCAGTTCCGCCACCAGCACCAATTGTCACAAATACCATGTCTGCACCTTCTAAGGCTTCTCTAATTTCGTCACGGGATTCATTAGCTGCAGCCTCGCCAACAGTAGGGTCAGCGCCCGCACCCAAACCATTAGTTGCGTCACGACCAAGATGAATTTTTATGTCAGCCTTCGAATTGTGCAACGCCTGAGCGTCCGTATTCATAGCAATAAATTGGACGCCAGTCAGACCGGCATCTTTCATTCGGTTAATAGCTGAACCACCAGCACCGCCAACACCGACGACTTTTATGCTGGCAAATGTTTGAACTTCACTTGGTTGTATTTGCGGCATATATTCCCTCTCTTAATCCTTACATAAAGTATATCATTTATTTAAATCTAGCGAAAATATTTTTAAGTAAACCGCCAGCTTTTTTAGTGACATCATTTGCGCCAACTATAGGTTTTACCTGCTGCGAAATACCCATAGAGTCGATCAACATCAGACCAACCGCAGCTGAAAATTCCGCACCTTTCACTTCATCACTAACTCCACTATAGCCAGCCGGGACGCCCAAGCGTGCCGCCACGCTCAATTGATCTTTCGTAAACTCTACCATACCCTTGACTTTCGCCGCACCACCAACCAGCACAACGCCGCTCGGCAGTTTTCCTAATCGTCCAGCTCGCTTCAGTTCTTTAGCAATTGCTTCAAAAATCTCTTCATATCGCGCTTGAACAATCTCGTCAATTTCTTCTTGGTTAAACTTATACGTCTGCTTTTCAACCTTCGTTTCAACTTCACCCAAAGTCTCACCGCCAAATCTCGCATGCGCCAATTTCACAACTTCCGCAATTTCCGGATCCGTCCTAAGTCCAATAGCCAAATCGTTCGTTACGTTCTGACCGCCCATTGGGATAACCGCCAGATGTTGCAAATCGCCCTCTTCATAAATAGCAATTCCTGTAGTTGCCGCACCAAAATCAATCACCGCAACACCGTTTTCGCGCTGACTTTCCGTAAGAACGGATTGAGCTGCCGCCAAAACTGACGGAACAACAGATACAGCCTCAACCTTAGCCATTTCCGCCGACTTCTGTAAATTAGTAATGTGCGGAACCAAACCAGACACGACATTCGCCCTAATTTCCAGACGCGCGCCAGTCATACCAATTGGATCTTTAATATTATCCTGACCATCCAGCCTATACGCGTGCGCAATAATATCTAAAATCTCTCTATTCTGCGGCACTTTTCCAGTTGTAGCAACTTCCTCCAGCCTCAATATATCATCATGAGTAACTTCATTATTAACAGTTCCAACGGTAATCATTCCGTCGGCTTTCGTGCTTAATAAATGAGATCCGTTAATACTCAACGTAGCTGCGTTAATCTGATGGCCGCTCATTCGCTCGGCTGGTTCCAGTGCCTTATCGATAGCTTCAGCTGGGCCGCTCAAATTCGTTACGGTTCCCTTTCGCATTCCGCTATTCGGCGCTTCACCGACGCCAACAATTTTTGGCGCACCATTTTCTGCGTCAATATAACCAACGACACAGCGCACGTTTTTCGTGCCAATATCAATTCCTACCACATATCGAGATTGCTCCTGCATAAGCTC
>CAUUAX010000030.1:0-3621 GCA_963543285.1 uncultured Candidatus Saccharibacteria bacterium | reverse complement strand
CCGGTGGATTTGCGGCCAAACATCCGCACGGATTCGACTTGGCGACTGACTGGACTAATGGGGATGGGCGCTAAATGGCTTCTTCTCATGGACCAAAAAAATCGCTCGGACAGCACTGGTTGAAGGAGCCGGAGATTTTGGCAGATATTGCTGAAGCGGCCGAATTGACGGGTGATGATGTCGTATTGGAGATCGGCCCGGGGCTAGGCACCTTGACTAGTCGCTTGTTGGCTCGGGCTAATTCGGTGACCGCTGTGGAATTTGACACAGATTTGGCGCGAAAATTACCAGGGCAATTTCCGGGTAAGAAATTAACTGTCGTGAATCAAGATATATTGCAATTTGATCTGAACCAATTGCCAAAAAATTACAAAGTCGTAGCTAACGTCCCGTATTACATTACCAGCAAAATTGTTGAAAAATTGATGACCGCGGAAAATAAGCCGAGCATCGCGGTGCTGTTGGTGCAAAAAGAAGTTGCCGAGCGAATTGCGGCAGGTCCTGGAAATATGAGTGTTCTGTCTGTGAGCGTTCAGATTTTTGCCGAAGCGGAGCTGGATATTGAAGTTCCTAGGCAGTTTTTCACGCCACCACCAAAAGTTGATTCGCAAGTAGTGGTTTTAAGAACTCGTAATAATCCGTTAATTACTCCAGAAGATCAGAGAGATTTTTTCCGCATTGTTAAGGCTGGATTTTCTGCTAAGCGAAAGAAATTGCGCTCTAGCCTGAGCGGTGGGTTGGGGATTGATAAAAGTGTGGCGGAAGAATTGCTGAAAAATGCAGGAATTTCACCAGATGCTCGCGCTGAAGATTTGGCGATTGAAGATTGGAAGAGACTACTGAAAGGGTGGCGTCTGCAATAATTGCTCTAGTGGTGATATAATATATATCATGACTAAGAAACACGCTTACATAACCACTGCCATTCCTTACGTAAACGGCTTGCCGCACATTGGGCATGCTATGGATTATATGTTGGCAGACGTGTGGGCGCGTTATTCCAGACAGAACGGGCGTGAAGTTCGTTTTCAAGCTGGTGTAGATGAGCATGGTAATAAAATTGCCGCCAAAGCTGCCAGTCAAAATCAAACACCTCAAGAATACGTCGATCAAACACACGTCAATTTTAAGAAGATGATTGCTGAGCTGAATATCTCAGTGACAGATTTTATTCGAACGACTGACGCGCATCACGTTGCTGCGGTGCAATATATTTGGCAAAAACTCGTTGAGGCTGGCTATATTTACAAAGGTTCGTATGAAGGCTGGTATTGTCAGGGGTGCGAAGCTTTCGTTACGGATAAAGAAGCTGCCGATAATAATGGGGTTTGTCCAGATCACCAGACGCCGTATCAGCGTTTGAGTGAGGAAAATTACTATTTTAAGACCAGTGCTTTTTCAGACAATATTCGTCAGGCAATTGAGTCAAATAAAATGAGAATCGTGCCTGAATTCCGTAAAAAAGAGTTTTTGGAATTGATGAAAGATGGCTTGAAAGATGTGTCGGTTTCTCGTCCGCGTAAAAATCTTAGCTGGGGCGTGCCGGTTCCTGGTGATGATAGTCAAGTCATGTATGTCTGGCTGGATGCTTTGAGTAATTACATTACGGTTATCGGTTATCCTGATCGTCCAGAAGAGTGGCAATCTTTTTGGCCGGCTGACGTGCAAGTCATTGGTAAGGATATTCTTCGTTTCCACGCTGGTATTTGGCCAGCAATGCTCATGGCACTGGATTTGCCGCTTCCGAAAGTATTGCTTGTCCATGGATTTATTAATTCTGGCGGGATGAAAATGGCAAAGAGTCTTGGAAATGGTGTTTGTCCGACTGACATTATTCCAGATTACGGCGCCGAGGCGTTCCGATATTATTTCTTGCGCCACGTACCGACGCAAGATGACGGCGACTTTACTTGGGAAAAGTTTGAAGCTGCGTATAATGGTGAGCTTGGCAATGATTTGGGTAATTTGGTTCAGCGAGTCGCTAAAATGGTGCAGAGTTATCAGGCGGGCGTTATTGGCGACGCTCCACAATCAGAGCACGACATGGGACCATATCGTCAGGCGATGGAAAGTTATATGTTCGATCAAGCGATGGACGAAATTTGGCTAATTGTTCGCTCTTTGAATCAATATATCGAGCGAGTTCAGCCTTGGCAAGTTGCTAAAAATCGTGATAAAGATCCAGAAGCAGAGTCGCATTTGAGCGAGATCTTAGCGCACGCTTGTGGTACGTTGTTGCAAGTGTCCGACATGCTACACCCATTCATGCCGCAAACTGCCGAGAAAATTCACGATATGTTTGCTAGTGGTGTCGTGCCGTCAGAATTGACGCCTTTGTTCCCGCGCAAATATATTCACACGCCAGATCCACGCGCTTCGAAAACGGAATCTCAGGTTAAATAGTTTATGATTGAGGCTGATAAGAAAAGTACGACTGAGGGTTTACGTCTGATAGATTCGCATTGTCATTTGCATGATACGGAATTTTTTACGGACAATCGCGAGCAATTTTACAAAGAAACGGTCGAGGCGAATATTGGCATGATTTGTGTCGGTACTGACCAGCGAAGTAGTCGCCAAGCTGTAGAATTTGCCGCGAATCATGAGTTTACTTGGGTGGCAATTGGCGTTCATCCGCACGATACGAAAGATGGCTGGGGAGATGTTAAAACTTTGCTGGAGAATAGGACGGAAAATTCTCTGATTGTGGCAATTGGTGAGATTGGGCTTGATTATTATTACAATAACAGTCCGCGGGAAACACAAATTGAGGGCTTAGAGGCGCAACTTCAAATGGCAATAGATTATGATTTGCCGGTAAGTTTTCATGTTCGCGATGGCGCGAAGGATCAGCCGTCAGTTTGGGATGATTTTTGGCCAATTTTTGACAATTTTCCTGGACTGCGCGGTGTTTTGCATAGTTTTACCGATACGCGCGAAAATTTGGAAAAAGGCTTTTCGCGAAATTTGTACGTTGGACTTAATGGAATTAGTACATTCACAAAGGATCAATTGCAGAAAGAATTGTTCGCTTCAATCCCGCTGGAGCGATTATTGCTAGAAACTGACGCGCCATTCTTGACACCAGCGCCGTTTCGTGGTAATATAAACAAGCCAGAATATGTGAGATTGGTGGCTGAATATTGGGCGAAGCAGCGAAATATTGATTTTGATGTTTTAAGCCAAGCTACTCTTCACAACACAAAAGAACTTTTTGGCATTTGAAAGTGGAGAAAATGAGTAGTACGCCGGAATGTGTTACAAAAACACCTGAAATTGAAGCTCTTAAAGAGGTTTATAGAATTTATCCTAATACCGAGAAGGGTAACTTTGACTCTAAACTAAATCCCAATTTAGGCGAGGTCGCAGTTAAAGGTGACAGTGATGAAGCGCTTAATCACTGCAGGGAAGTGCTTGGTGAAAAAAAGAAGCCTACTGGTCCTGTTGAGTCTGTGAAAAAAATTGGTAATATGCTAGCAGATCTTCGAAAAACTAAAGCTAACGAGGTACAATAAGTGACTAAGTTTTTGAAAAAAGTACGGAGTTTGGTTTTTGCTGATGATAGTGACGCGGTGTCTTTATTGAAATTCCGTAAAAAAGATCGTCCATTAAAGAAATTTA
>CAUUAX010000029.1:0-3671 GCA_963543285.1 uncultured Candidatus Saccharibacteria bacterium | reverse complement strand
AATTAAAAATCACCTCTTTTGACTTCGAGAATCCGCTTAGGTGTTTTATGCGGACGGTACCATCTCGATTCCAAAAGAAGTGATTCTTTCAGCTCTTTATTTGCTATTTACGCAAGCTCACGGCAGGTTCTAATCTCGACTTTGTGCCAATTTCTTCCCGCAGACTTCACGGCTGATAACCGCTCATTTCACGCCAATTCAACATACGCGAAAACGCCCTACTGTTATTGTAGCGCGTTTTCATCAAAATCCCAAGAACTTTATTTAATTTCCAGACCGCCTAAAATGCACTCGCCCTTAAGATATAACGTCTTTTTGGCAGAATCTTTAGGTAGAGTTTTATCATCAGTTCCACCCAAAAATCCACGCACTTCGTTCTCGATAATCACATCGTCTGGCAAAGTAATATTAACGCCACCGCAAAATGTAAAAATTTCAATCACAGAACCGTCTTTAATCTTTGCTTGACGCAAATCCAAATCCACGCCACCAAATATCGCAACCAACGAACCGCCAGTATAATCACCTTTTACGGCGTCTTCTTCGCCCCAAAAACAAGCAATTTTCTCATTACCTGCGTTGTCTTTGTCCAGTTTTTTGGAACGCTTAACACCTTTAGGGCTAGTATTAAACATCATTGCCAAACCAGCAGCAATCAAAACTACAGGCCAGAATACCTTCCAGATACTAACGTCAACTATTCCGTAAGAATTGAAGCCAATCAGAACGCCAATCGCGACCAGTAATAATCCCCAAATCCACGCCGTTTTATTTCGATAATTGAATATATTCACCAGCCCAGACAATACAAATCCTGCAGCCCAAACCGTACCCCAGAAAATATCCCAGCTAATGTTGATGATATCGAGGTTCTTCAATAGTAAAACCCCGCCGAGCGCCACGACTACAATACTCAAAAGCACTCTAATCAGAGAACTTTTCTTCATACAACTATTCTATCACTTTTTTTCATAAACTCAGCGCTTTTTAAATTGAACAGTTTTTTTGTTCCGTTTTGATTTTATGACAATTATCACTATCAAAATAATGAACAAAAGTATTCCACCGCCAATCATCATTAACGCTGTAGTTGATGGCCAGAAGAACAATTCTTTTGGCTCGGCGGTTTTTGTGATTAGCTCATTTTTGTCCTGGCTAATTCCCCACTCGCCAGCCTTCTTTTTATAGGAAATCGACAATTCTACCTTATATTTTCCTCCCCAAAACGGCGCCAAATTGCTATCAAAATTAAACTGCCGCGTTTCATTCGCAATCATCGCATTCACGCCACCGTTTTTATAGACAACATTCCCCATCGGGTCTTTCACGACCAGCTTTACGTCAACATCAGCCGACACATTGCCAGAATTTTTTAAGGCAATTTCATACAATTGACTACTGTTAGAGTTCTTAACATTAAACTTCTCAATCGTCACATCACGGTGAATATCGCCAGGAACAGTTATCGCCATACGGATAGCCTGACGAGTCTGGACTTGAATGCCGCCAGCGTTATTTGACGCCTGCTTAACCTTCCGCTGAACAACCATACATGCATTATGCTCGCCGACATCTGCTTTACTTGGAACATTTACCGTAAAATCAACAAGCGTGTTCTCGTTCGCGCCAAGAGTCACCTCTTTTTTAGAGACAGAAACCCACTTGCCCGCGCCAACTTTGTCCTCTGACTTCTCTTTACAAGTCATATCACCAGTCGTCGTAACCGTACCGTCAACCGAATAAACTTCAATCGTTTCTTCTTTATCAGACCCGTTTTGAACATACAATTGGTCAGATTTCGAAGCGCCACCAGAAAGATTATAGATGAAAATTGAGCTTGTCCTGGGATTATTCGGATCAGGATTTGCTGGTCGACCACCAATGCCATTAGCAGACACCGCCACAGGCAAAATCAGCCCTGCAAACATCGCCACTCCAATAACCTTACTCCACAATAAATTCTTCATACCCCTCCTTAAAAACCTATTATGCTTATTATATCAATGTCACACATAAAAGAATAGACACTCATCAGAATGTCTATTCTCGCTTAATAATCTAAGCCTTTTTATTAAATAGCCGTGACAGTCTGAACCATTGGGAGAGTGTATGTGCCAGCTGGCTGAGAAGCTGGAATAGCCTGAGTCAATCCAATGCCCGTAATATAGCCAGCCCAAACTTTATCTGCACTAGCTGAGGCTGTCATTAATCTAACTGGATTACTTCCACTAAATGCAGTCGCAGCGTTTTTTAATACACCAGTACCAGAGCCAATTACTGGAGTGATTGTTCCCGCCGAAGGATTGACTGTTAATTGTCCGGTAGTAGCATTAGCATTATATTTATAAGTGTCAGATCCAGCAGAACGCCATTCACCAGACCCCGGCTGAAGAGCATTTAGAGTCAGAGTCCAGCCATTATTTGCGGCACCCGGATTTTCAACATAAATACGATTCTGATTATCTCCAAATGTTCCAGTTGAAGTCTGTTGCGAAAACGATACGGTTTTAGCTGCCATAGAAAATGTTGGATTATTAACCACGACATTACTTGAATTACGAATGTCAGTACTCAAAACCCCAGGGTTAATCGTCTGAGATAACTTAGAGCTAGCGGTAGTTGCGGCATTAGCAACAGAAGAGTTCGTCATATTATACAATCCCAATAAACCAACTACGCCTACGCTCGCAATGATTAATAGTGCTAATTTTTTCATTTTTTCTCCTTACTTAATTGATTTAATTTATTATGCTAATAATTACTGTGGTTATTTTTTCATTCATCCCTCTTTTTCTGTTTTTTAACAATAAATAACATAATGAACGCCGCAACAATTACACCAATGCCAGCAGCCATAATCGTCCATAAATTAATTCCCGTATTAGCCAAAGCCCTACTTATCTCTTTAACAATCTTTGGAATAACAATAACATCTTCAATGGTCTTTTTCGGAGTCGTAAATGAAAAATCAGCAAACCGCACCACTTCCGGAGATGTCGCATTAGCCTTCAGTTTAGTTGTAACGCGACCGTTATAGGTATGTTCTGGAGCTGGCGGCATAAAATTATCGCCTGGATGATTATTCTGCCAATTTGAAAAATCCAACGCCCATACATTTCCGTTAACTTTAAGCTCACTATCCCGTCCCAAAACAAAAGTCCTACCACCAAACTCAACCTTCAAATCGTGCTGACCCGTCGCGGGATTAGCTACCGTATGGACCGCGTCATAAACGCCATACACCAGCAGATCTTTCCCATTTACCAAATCAAACTTAGAGAATTTTGGCGGAAAAATCGGACAAATTGACTCATTCATCTGACTGCCAGCTTCCAGAGAATCATGAGCGCAATCAGTAATCACTTGCGACAAATTAGAATTAGCCGACGAATCCGCGAAAGCCGAATAAGGACTACTCAAAGTAGCAAGTAGTATTATGACGATGAATAATTTTTTTACTCTATTTTTCATACTCGACCCTATTGCGCCGTTACCGTTAATGTCATTGGCAATTCATAAGTTCCTGGTTTTTGATATGCTGGAATAGTCTGGTTTAATCGAACGTTCTGTAGCAAAAATGCGCACCCTAATTGTCCAGTTGACCCGCTGCTGCTCATCAATGTAACGCCGTTAGCCGTAGCAGTCCCTACCTTAAATTGAGAATCAACACC
>CAUUAX010000028.1:0-3716 GCA_963543285.1 uncultured Candidatus Saccharibacteria bacterium | reverse complement strand
ATTAGCACTCTTGACATGAGAGTGCTAATTATTTATACTGAGATAGTTGGCACTCGCCACGAAAGAGTGCTAGAATGAATATAAGATATAGACCAGATGTGATCATAACAGAAAGGGGAATCATATGGGTAAAATTATTGGTATTGACCTCGGTACAACCAACAGCGCATTTGCGTATATGTTAGCTGGAAAACCAGAGGTAATTTCTAATGCCGAAGGTAATCGCACTACGCCATCTGTAGTTGCGGTTAATAAAAAGGGCGAACGACTTGTCGGCCAAGTTGCTCAGCGTCAGCGTGTAACAAATCCAAAAAACACGATTTACGGCGTTAAGCGTTTGATTGGTCGTAAGTTTGACGATAAGGAAGTGCAAAAAGACTTGGATATCATGCCGTACAAGATTGTTAAAAAAGGTACTGGCGTGGCGGTCGAAATGGGTGATAAGGAATACACGCCAGAAGAAGTTTCAGCAATGATTCTTAGTAAAATCAAGGCTGACGCCGAGGCTTTCTTGGGTGAAAAAGTGACGGAAGCAGTGATTACGGTGCCGGCGTACTTTGACGATTCACAGCGCCAAGCGACTAAGGACGCTGGTAAAATTGCTGGATTAGAAGTTAAGCGTATTATCAACGAACCAACAGCTGCGGCTTTGGCGTACGGTCTGGAAAAGGGTAAAAATGACGAAACTATTGTAGTATTCGACCTTGGTGGTGGTACGTTTGACGTGTCTGTGCTGGAACTAGGTGACGGCGTGTTTGAGGTTAAAGCAACCAATGGTGACACGCACCTTGGTGGTGAGGATTTCGACAACGCTATTGTTAACTACTTCTTGGACGACTTCAAATCAAAGGAAGGAATTGATCTTCGTAAAGATAATGCAGCAATGCAACGCCTTAAGGATGAGGCTGAAAAGGCGAAGAAAGAATTGTCAACGGTTACGGAATATGAAGTCAACATTCCATTTATTACCGCTGACGCCGATGGTCCAAAACACTTTGAAATGAGCTTGAGTCGCGCTAAGTTGGAAGATTTGGTTAAGGATCTATTAGATCGCTTGGATGGTCCAGTAGAAAAGGCTTTGAAGGACGCTAAACTTTCTAAGTCCGACATTAACAATGTAGTTATGGTTGGTGGAATGACTCGTATGCCAGCTGTGGTCGAGCGCGTAAAGAATTTCTTTGGAAAAGATCCGATGCAAGGCGTGAACCCAGATGAGGTTGTGGCTGTTGGTGCTGCAATTCAAGGTGGCGTCTTGGCTGGTGACGTTAAGGATGTGTTGCTTCTGGATGTGACTCCGCTTTCTCTTGGAATTGAGACGATGGGCGGTGTGTCGACGAAGTTGATTGACCGAAATACGACGATTCCAACAAGCAAGAGTGAAGTTTTCTCGACAGCTGCGGATAATCAGCCTCAGGTGGAAATTCACGTTCTTCAGGGTGAGCGCGAGTTTGCTAATGACAATAAGAGTTTGGGTCGTTTTGTGCTTGATGGTATTGCGCCAGCACCACGCGGCGTGCCTCAAATTGAAGTGACCTTTAACATTGACGCCAACGGTATTCTTAACGTTACGGCTAAAGACAAGGGAACCGGCAAGGAGCAATCAATCACTATCCAAAACTCTGGCAATATGAGCAAGGAAGATATTGAGAAGGCGCAAAAAGAAGCCGAACTTCACGCGGACGAAGACAAGAAAAAGCGCGAAACTGTCGATACGAAGAATCAGCTTGAAAACGCTATTTATCAGGCAAAGAAAATGCCGGACGAATTCAAAGATAAGATTTCTGACGATGATAAGCAAGCGATTGAAAAGGCTGTCGAAGAGGCTGAAAAGCACAAAGATTCCGAAGACAAGGACGAATTGGACGCTGCAATTAAGGCCTTGAACGACGCGATTATGCCAATCGGGGCTAAGATGTATCAACAATCAGCCGACGATAAAAAAGCTGACGAAGCTGGCGACAAAAAGTCTGATAAAGACGAGCCGGTCGAAGGCGAAATTGTCGACGAAAAATAAACCTAACGTATTTACAAAGAAGGCTGCTCGATAAAAAGAGTGGCCTTTTTTAGACTTAGCACTCTTGCACTGAGAGTGCTAAACGCGTATAATATATAAGGTATGAGCAAGCGTGATTATTATGAAATATTGGGCGTTCCAAAGACCGCTTCTGAAGATGAGATAAAAAAGGCTTTTCGTAAATTAGCAATTAAATATCATCCTGACAAACAGGGTGGCGACGAGGCTAAGTTTAAGGAAATTAATGAGGCCTATGAAGTTCTGAAAGACAAACAGAAGCGACAGCGTTATGATCAATTTGGTCATGCTGGCGTTGGTGGCGCATCTGGTGGCGGTTTTTCTGGTAATCCGTTTGAAGGATTTGGTGGATTCGGCGGTCAAAACGTTCACTTTGATTTTGGTGACGGTGGACTAGGTGATATTTTTAGCCAATTCTTCGGTGGCGCGGCTGGCGGCGCTGGAAATGGTCGTTCGCGTGGGCGTGATGTTGAAACTAGTGTAACACTAAGTTTTGAGGACGCGGTATTTGGTGTAGAAAAGAAAATTAGTCTAATGCTGGATGTTGAATGTGAGCATTGCCATGGCGATGGCGCCGAGCCTGGATTTGGAATGAAAACGTGCCCAACTTGTAAGGGTGCGGGTCAGCAAACTCGAACGATGAATTCGTTGTTTGGGCAAATCCAGCAGGCGGTTGTTTGTGAAACTTGTCACGGCAAGGGAAAAGTTCCTGAAAAAGAATGTTCAGTTTGTCGAGGAAAAGGCACGACTCGCCAAAATCAAGATATCACTATTAAAATTCCGGCGGGAATTGATGATGGCGCGACAATTCGTCTGCGTGGTCGTGGCGAAGCAGTTGCGGGCGGCGACAGAGGTGATTTGTATGTCCACATTCGTGTTAAGGCGCATAAAAAATTCACTCGTGAAGGCAATATTATTCTTAGCGAAGAACATATTTCTATGGTTGATGCGGCACTGGGAACGGAGATTGATGTGGAGACTGTGGACGGCATAATAACGATGAAAATCCCAGCGGGTACTCAGAGTGGCACCGACTTCAAGTTGTCAGGCCATGGCGTGCCGCACTTGCATAGTGAATCTCGTGATCCGCATATTGTGGGTGTTATTGTTGATACGCCAACCAAATTGACCAAGAAACAGAAGGAGCTTTTGGAGCAATTTAAGGGCGCTAAAAAACGAGGACTGTTTTCCTAGTATATTTGTCGAGAAAAAATCCTGTGTTATACTGAAGCTAACATAAGAGGGATTGAAGGCATGGGATTAATTTTTCTGATAATAGTTATTATTGTAGTAATTAAGCTAATAAAATTATTACAGAGAGGTAATAGCCAGCCGTCTAATTATTCCGAAGATTATCGGCAGGGATATTGGGATGGCGTGCGTGATGCGCAAAATGGATGCGCCAAAATTGAGAATGACAACGGTCAAGTGAGGCTTATTACCGAGAATCAAAACGCCGCTTCGCGGCTTGCGAATACGCCGTTAAATATCAGTAAAAATGAGAATCTCGATAATATAATTCCTACTAGTATTTCCACATCTGAAGAGAGAGTAAATACGGTTGCTGTGCCTGTTGAGAATAATATTGAACGAACATCACGTATTGACGACAAGGAAAAGGAGAGAGGTCGTAAGACTACAATTAATATAGCGCTATATACGGCATCGCTACTTCTGACTGCGG
>CAUUAX010000027.1:0-3907 GCA_963543285.1 uncultured Candidatus Saccharibacteria bacterium | reverse complement strand
AAGCTCCAACAGGTGCCGTCAGTAACTGACTTTATTAGTATAGCTAACACCTCGGCAAAATGCAATATTTTATTCACAATAAAAAACTACTTATGTAAATATTGACAAAGCGTTAGTTATATGCTAGCATATAAACATAACACATATCATGTGTGATATATAAAGGTGAGGGTTTCCATTTAAATTTATGTGGAAATCTTTTTTAAAAATGGAGGAAAACCTTCCTATGGCAGGAACAAAGGCTGGCGGCTTAAAGGCTGCTCAAAAAAATCTAGCTCGCGATCCAGATTTTTACGCAAAAATCGGACGTAAGGGCGGTAAAAACGGTCGAACTGGTGGCTTTGCTGCAAATCCAGCTTTGGCTCGTATCGCTGGTGCTAAGGGCGGACGCATTTCACGCCGTACTAAGAAGACAGTACAAAAAATTGCAGAATAAGACCGCTCCAATCTCTTAAAATTAGCCTCCGTATGAGAGGCTTATTTTATTTGATATCTTTTAAGCTGGCAGGATTTTGCTTGATTTACGCGCCATTCTGAGTGGCAATTAATACATCTGTAAGATGAGGCGGTCGCCTGCAATCCAACTGCGCCACACTGAGGGCAAAGACTACGTTTATGTAGCCAGTCTCTGTAACTATCCAAAGAATCTTGAATATTATCGTCGTCCATACTGAGGGTTAAGCCGTATTTTGGAGCCAAAGTATCAACGGCGTACTCCCAGGCGGATCTCTCCATTTCGATTAGCTGGATGTCGTGTTGATAATTTTTATGACCAAGTTTAGCGTGGGCGATTTCGTGTAAAAGTTGCACTAAGTCTTCTTGCGAATCTAATTTTTCGTAATAGACTGTTTGTGAATTGGGGTTCCAGGAAAATACTTTACCCTCCTTGAGCTGCAGTTCTGGGAAATCGTGTTCAATTTGAGGTAAGCTGACTGATGGCATTGTCGTAGCATCCGTATAATACAATTTCTTCTGGGTTGGGGGCGCTGATTATTTTTGGTACTGATATGGCGGCGGGTAAGTTTTCTGCCAGAAGACCGCTTAAAATATCTGAAAAATAGGATGTGAACACTCCCACGCTTCCGCCAATAACAACGACATCTGGTTGTGTAAAGGCGATGAGGGGTTGCAATCCAGCTTTTATCCTATTGGCGACCTCTTCCCAGACTTCCAGGGGTGTGTCTGATGATAATTCGCCAAAAATTCTCTGTAAAACCCTACCCGCAGCAATCTCTTCCCAAGTGGTAATCTTGCCATTGTAGTTCAAAGACATGTGTCCGCCTTCGCAATCGCTAAGCTCTTTGTGTAGATTTCCATTCAGGATTAGGGAAGTGCCAACGCCGGTCCCTAGGGTGATGTATAGGCCGCATCTGGGGGTTTTGGGCAATCTGAGCATACTTGCCAGTCCTGCCATATTGGCGTCATTTGCAATAAATATTGGTATATTAGGAAAATATCGGGAAAGTAGCTCACGGATAGGTTGATTTTTCCAGCCGAGGTTTTGGCACCACACTGCCACACCGTCCTTAACTACCCCTGGCAGAGCCACAGAAATTGCGTCAATCGGCTTATCGTTCGTAATTAGGTGAATTTGATCGGCGACGCGTTGAATGTATTGATCTACGTTTTTAGGGGTGGGGAACTTAATGATGTGCTTAGGATTTTTTTCCTCGTCAAAGCTGGCTACTAATGTTTTGGTCCCACCTGTGTCAACCGTAATAATCATATATTTATTATATCACCAGCTTTACTTATAAGAGGTCATTATGATATAATAAAGAAAATTTGAGTGGAGATATAATATGAGGCGAGTAAATCAGGCTGGATCAATCGGAGTTTTTGTAATAGTAGGCGCTATTTTAGTGGCTATATCTTTGGCTGTTCTTTACGGAATTAGGCAAAATAATTTATCACAAGATGGATCACCGATCTCTAGTGATTTGGTAGCATCAGATAATAGCAATAAGAATTCACAGAACAACAACGCATCTCAGCAGTCTGCAGATCAAAAAACAAATAGTCAGTCGGGTGGAAGAGGTGAGGCGCGAACCGACGTGAAGACTGAAGAGTCGAAAAAGACAACTCCTACACCTGAATCTTCTCAGTCTCAACAATCACCATCATCTACAACGCCAGTTCCTTCTACTCCTTCTAAGCAATCTGATAAAGGATTGCCAAAAACTGGACCAGAAGATGTAGCTATTTCTGCAGTGGCTTTTGGCATTTTGGCGTTTTTGACGGTAGCTTATCAGCGATCTCGCTATCTGATCTAGCTTTGACTTCTATCTATCTGTTGTGATATAATTGTGATAATCTGTGGGGATATTTTTATTATGTCCCTGAAGAATAATATCAATTTTAAGGAAGGGGTCTTTAGAAGACTTATGGCAGATGCCAAAATTACAATGGATGACCTGCTGGCTCAAGCAGGCGATAGTGTTAAACAACTTACTGCTGGTGAAACAGTTGACGGTACTGTTTTATCAGTAAAGAAGCACGAAATTTTAATCGATTTAGGACCTTTGGGCGTCGGCTTGGTTCCACGCCGCGAAGTTAGCCTTTCAAAGAACTACAATGTTGGCGATTCAGTAATTGCTAGCGTAATTGATACCGAATTGGAAGATGGTTATTCGCTACTTTCATTGCGCAAGGCTGCGAAAGATCGTGGTTGGGATGAAGTTATGGCTAAATTGGAATCTGGTGAAATCATCACTGTTGTGCCATACGACGCTAACCGCGGTGGACTACTAGTTGAATACGAAGGTATTCGCGGATTCTTGCCAGTATCGCAATTGTCAGCTGAACACTATCCTCGTGTAGGTTCTAGCGACAAGGACGAAATCTTGCAACGATTGAACAGCTTGGTAAAGAAGGATATTAAAGCACGAATCTTGGATGCTGACCGAAAAGCTAACAAATTGATCTTCTCTGAAAAAGAGGCGGTTAAAGAAGGTTTGGCAGAGCGATTCCAGAAGTTGGCAATTGGCGACACAGTTACAGGTGTTGTTACAGGTGTTGTTGACTTTGGTGTATTCGTTAACGTTGAAGGTATTGAAGGTTTGATTCACATCTCAGAAATTAGCTGGGAGCGTGTTAATAACCCATCTGACTACGTAAAGGTTGGTCAAACTATCGAAGCTAAGATTATTGCAATCGACAAAGAACGCTTGAGCTTGAGTATGAAGCAATTGACCAAGGATCCATGGCTGGATGAGGTTGAGCAGTTTAAGCCTGGCGAGAAAGTTGAAGGAACTGTAACTCGAATTACTCCATTTGGTGCATTCGTACAGTTAAGTCCAGCGGTTGAAGCTTTGGTTCACGTGTCAGAGCTTGGCGGTGATGGTACTGATCCTGAAAAAGTATTTACATTGAACGAGCGTAAAGAATTTACGGTTTTGGATATCGATAAGGAAAATCGTAAGATTTCTCTTTCACTCGGCAAATCATCAAAGAAAAAATAATACAAATCCCCTGAAGCGTAGTTACGCCCAGAGGTGAGAGGAGCTTATTATGGCAGAAAAAATCGTCAATATTGCGGATTCGGTAACGGTTGGCGAGTTGGCCGAAACTCTGGGATTGTCAGTAACTACGCTGATTGGTGAATTGTTTAAAAACGGAATCGCTGCGACAATTAATCAGCGACTAGATTTTGAGACTGCACAGATTATTGTTGAAGAATTAGGGCTAGATGTGCAATTGAAGCGAAAGACGGTTTCAGCAGAAATTCATCACCATGCGCATAAATTGTCAGATAAGGCAGTTCCTCGTCCGCCAATTGTAGCTGTGATGGGGCATGTTGACCACGGTAAAACGAGTTTACTAGACGCGATTCTTGATAAGAAAACAGCGGCTAGTGAAGCCGGAGGAATTACTCAGCATATTAGCGCTTATCAAGCTCAGCGCAACG
>CAUUAX010000026.1:0-4093 GCA_963543285.1 uncultured Candidatus Saccharibacteria bacterium | reverse complement strand
TTACAATTTAGGTATAAGAGAAAATTTTATGACAAAAAGAAATATTGTAATCAGTGTATTTATCGCAACAGTAATCGCAGGGAGCGTTTTTATACCCAGAATAGCTTTGGCTGCCAACTGTGGTGGCGCGGAAACCTCTGTTATTTCTTGTGAAGGTGAAGGCAGCACGGCAATTATCAACATAATCAAACAAGTTATTAAAATCTTAACCGCTGGAGTTTTGGTTGCGGCAGTTGGTGCTGTTATATACGGTGCATTCTTATATACCACTTCTGAGGGTAGTCCAGATAAGATAAAAAAAGCACGCGAAGTCTGGACGAATACTGTCATTGGGATAATAATGTTTGCATTCATGGTGGCAATTACTAACTTTATTATTCCAGGAGGGGTTTTCGATTAATGAAGAAGATTATAATAGCAATGTCTTTAATGATTATAGGGTCGTTTGGGGTGAGCGTAACTTTCCCGAATACTTCTTTTGCGGAAGGTGAAATTAATGAATGTGATAAAAAAGGTAAAATTTTAACATTAAAGCCGTGGTATTATGGATTGACGAAAGGTGACTGTTCTATTAAAGATATTGGTTCAGACGCTGACTCACAGGCAAATTTTATCTGGAAAATCGTGCTTAATATCGTTGATGATTTACTGCAGCTTATTGGCTATACGACCGTTGGATATATCATGTACGGTGGTTTCTTGATGATGACCAGTAACGGGGCTCCAGATAAGGCTGCGCACGGGCGAAAGACTATTATGAGTGCCGCGATTGGCTTGGTTATCGCCTTAGCTTCTGTTGCGTTGGTTAACTTTATATCATCAAATATAGGAGTATAAAATGAGATATATGGAATTTTTTGCTGGATTGTTGGGGAGTGCTGATAGTCTTGGTGTGCCGCAGAATAATGATGTAGATATTATGAGGTTTGTTAATTTGGCATTTTGGGTGGCTGGTGTCATAGCTGTTATAATTGTTATTATTGCTGGGATAAATTATTCCCTATCTGCCGGCGATCCAGCTAAGACGGCTAGCGCAAAGAATACTATTCTATATGCAGTCATCGGTTTGGTAATTATTGCTAACGCGATTGCTATAACAGGTTATATTATAGGAAAGGTTTAAAATGAAGATTTTTACGAAAATTCTGACAGCTGGAATGTTGATGGTTAGTCTCCTTGGTGTGTTTACTCCAGTGGTATCTGCAGCTAACGGTATTAATATTTGCTCAGAGGAAAATGAAAACTCTGTCTATTGTAAAAATAAAGATAGCGGCGGAGATCAAGTGGGCGGTATTATAAAAACTATCGTTGAAGTTCTACTTATGGCTGTCGGTGCTATTTCGATTATTATGATAGTTATTGGTGGTATTTTGTTTGCACTTTCCAGTGGTGATGCTCAGAAGGCTGCAAAAGCCAGAAGTACCATTTTATATGCTGTCGTTGGCTTAATAGTCTCTATATTCGCTTCAGCGATTGTCAATTTTGTGTTTGATGGGTTTAATAAGCCCGTCAAACATGATGAATCTAGTAATCATAATAAGGAGTAAAAATGAAAAAAATGATATTATCGGCGTTAATTGTAGCTTGTTCGGTGTTTGGATTTTCAGCCATATCAGTAGCTTCTCTTCCGACAAACGTTTCCGCGCAAGCTGCTAATAGCGTCGTAAAGAAAGGTATAACAACTGCTACTACGGCGGATATGGAAAATAAAAGCATTGCAGGTGAAGGTGGATTAATAAGTATATTGATTAATTTTCTACTGTGGGCTGTGGGTATTTTATCTGTTGCTATGATTATCTTTAGCGGATTTCGCTATATCACCTCAGCTGGAGATGCCGCAAAAACGAAGTCTGCTCAAACTGCTCTCACTTATTCGATAGTTGGTCTAATTGTGACTGTTCTTGCATGGGTTATAGTTAAGATGATTTTGAGACAATTCGGAATTGAGGTAAAAACTAATTAGTTTTGCAAATAACAGATAAAAATGTATAATAGTAATATCATTAAACAAGGAGAAAATAACAATGAATAAATTAAAATTAATCTTGGCGGGACTACTGGTAGTACCAACTGTTGCTTTGGCTGTAGCTCCAGCTGCAAGCGCTGAAAGTGATTTTACCTTAACTAATGGTGTAAGCAGTGCAAGAGGAGAAGGTGTGAGTGAAACCGCTTCAGATCCTCAAACTTTGGTTAAGCAATTTGTAAATATATTCTTGTTTGCCGTTGGTGCATTGAGCGTTATTATGCTTATCTGGGGTGGTATCCGCTACACTACTTCAGCCGGTGATAGTAATAAGGTTCAGGCGGCTAAGAACACAGTTTTGTATGCAATTGTCGGTTTGGTGGTTGCAATTTTGGCATACGCAATCGTCAATATGGTTATCGATAAGTTTAAGGGTTAATCTACTCTACCGGTAAAAAAGAGCCTCGCTGATGAGGTTCTTTTTTTTGTGGCTAAAAAATACCGCCAACTTGTGACGGTATTTTCTGTGAAATGGTTTTTTACAGAACTTGAATCTTCTTTGCTTTTTCTTGCTTTATCTTTTCAAAAGTAATTGTCAAAACGCCATCTTTTAATTCTGCCTTAACGCCTTCTTCATTTACAGCGGTTGGCAATGCTAATGTACGACTGAATTCACCCCAGTAGCATTCTTGGATGTGCCATTGGCGAACATCTGCTTCGTCACCGCTAGACAGTGTGCCGCTAATTGTTAAGATTCCGTCAGAAATGCTTACGTCTAGGTCGTTTCGATCTACGCCAGCAGTACGAGCTTTGATAACTAGGTTGTTTTCTGTCTCAAAAACGTCAACAGCCAATTGACCCATTGCATCATCGGCCTCATCTTCCCAGTTGTCATCGGATCGTGTTGTTGGTGTACTGTTGCTTCTACTATTGTCATCGTTAAAACCAGGTAGCAGATCGTCGTTATCATCGTCAATAAACGCCGCAGCCAATTCCTGTTCTGTTAGTAATGTATCATCTTGCTTTCGGGCCATAATTTCCTCCACTTTTATAATAGGCTCATTGACAAAGTCTTTATTAGTATAACTATAATATGCGTTATAATCAACAGTGAAAGGCTTAAAACGTAAAAATTACAATGTTTGACACGCTATTATCAATTATCGCTCCTCACCACTGTTATAAGTGCGGTAAAACGGGTGGTATTTTATGCTTAGATTGTAAAAAATACATCACAAGTCGGAAGTATGGTATGTGTGTATTGTGTGGCGATTTATTGGAAAATGGCAATTTGTGTAAAAAGCATAATCTTCCATGTGATATGATCTGGTGTTTTTCACGACGTACAGGTGTTGTCGCAAAGATTATTGATGACTATAAGTTTAATCGCGTTCAGGCAGCGGCTGATTTACTAAGCGAATTCTTAGACGAAGCTCTGCCTGACTTATCGTCAGAGACAGTAATTATTCCAATTCCTACAATTTCTAAGAATATTCGGCGTCGTGGATTTGATCATATCCGAAAAATTGCTATTAAACTATCTCGACGAAGAAAAATAGAATGTCGTTCCCTGCTCCGGCGTAGAAATAACGTCACTCAGCACTTTACGAAGTCTTCCGCTCAGAGAAAACGCCAAGCAAAGGAGTTTTTTGAAATTGCGGGTAAAGTTGATAAAAATAAGCGATATATCATTATTGACGATATATTTACGACTGGCTCAACTGTGTTGGCGGCGGCGGAATGTTTGAAGAAAAATGGCGCCAAACACGTGGAAATTGCGGTTATTGCCAGGCACGGACGCCCGAAGCTATGAGTGATGATAATGACTGCCGCGATGGATTTCTTGGGCGCGGTATAATTGCTCGGCTAAAATAAGACGGACCAATTGATGCGGAAATACTAAGTTTGATAACGACCAGACGACGTTAGATTTTTGGCGCAGGTCGCTAGTAACTCCGTAAGCGCCACCGATGATGAAGACAATGTGCTTGTCGATATGTTCGGTTATTAGATCAGATAACTCCGGTGATGATAGGTTTTTGCCGCGCTCATCGAGTAAAACGACGAAGTCGTCCGAATTAAGGCGTGAAAAAATACGCTCAGACTCTTCCTGGCGCGCTCTGTCGCCTT
>CAUUAX010000025.1:0-4207 GCA_963543285.1 uncultured Candidatus Saccharibacteria bacterium | reverse complement strand
TATTTTGGTAGAATTGTGATTATAAAAAATAGCCAATAATTTTTGGCTATTTATGCTTTTTGTGGGCGTCTATTATAGTCCGCCGCCAAAAAGGGAGTTTAGAAGCCAGTTTAATGGGATAGTATGTAGACTGAGCATAATAGCGAATCCTACTCCACATGTAACAAGCCCCCAAAATTTGAAACGGTCATAGCTACTTACACCGCTTCCTAGATTGTCGGCTAATTTTTGATGAAAAATGACGACTATTCCACCAGCAATTAAGACTAAAATCCCAAAAAATAATGCGCTAAAACTAAATTGATATAACATATTATTAATTATACACTTGTCAGAATTAAAAAGATACTGTACAATTAAAAGGTCTTGGCAATTTATGGGGACATAGCTCAGTTGGCTAGAGCACCTGCTTTGCAAGCAGGGGGTCCAGGGTTCGAGTCCCTGTGTCTCCACCATATGGGGTGAAGTGGGCTTACGTCCACAACACTCCACCAAGACGAATGAGGGCGATTAGCTCAGCTGGTTAGAGCGCGTCACTGATAATGACGAGGTCGGAGGTTCAAGTCCCTCATCGCCCACCATATTTTTTAATATGGGCGCTTAGCTCAGTTGGCTAGAGCATCTCGTTTACACCGAGAGGGTCGGGGGTTCGAGTCCCTCAGCGCCCACCAATCATAGATAGTCAGGAATATCGCCGAACAGGCGATTTTTTATTTGCAAGTAACCTTGCTTAATAAAACATAGATAGTTATACTCTTAGAATATGTATAAGCATATTATCAAGCCAATATTATTCCTACTAACACCAGACTTTACTCATAAGTTAACTATTTTTTGCGGTCGTTTGGCGCAAGCATTCTCTCCTGTTAGGTGGGCTATTCGTAAATTATGGAACTTTCAGAACAAGTCGCTACAGCAGGAAATTGATGGAGTTGTATTTAATAACCCAATAGGCTTATCAGCAGGATTTGATAAAAACGTACAACTGTCGCCCTTAATGGAAGACGTTGGATTTGGCTTTGCTTCTGGTGGGTCTGTGACTATGGAGCCGAGAAGGGGGAATCTGCGACCATGGTTTCATCGACTGCCGAACACCAAATCTGTAGTTGTGTACGCTGGTATGCCAAATTATGGATTAGAGAAGATTAGTGACTACATTGAACTAAACAGACCTAAAGTTAAATCAATGCCGACAGTTGTGTCTGTGGCTGTTATTGCTGATAAATCCACGAAAGACAAATTTGGGCCAGTTGTTCCGGAGGAATATATAATTCGGGACGTAAAAAAAGCGGTTAGTTATATCGTAGAAAACAGCTTGGCTAGTGTTATAGAGATTAATATTTCTTGTCCGAATGCCGGCAAGGAGCCGTTTATCTATGCCGATACGCTAGAGACTTTATTAAGCGAATTAGATTCTGTAGAGAGAAATGTTCCTTTCTGGGTTAAAATGCCACATTTGTATGATTTGAAGCAATTCGACTCGCTATTAAAGGTTATTGTTGAGCATAATATTCAGGGTGTAACGGTCGCTAATTTAATAAAGGATCGTGAGAAGGTAGATCTTAAAGATCCTTTGACTGATGATATTAGGGGAGGATTAAGCGGTGAACCTACTCGCGCACATAGCTTAGAATTGATTAAGCATACATATAAAAACTATGGAGATAAACTGACTATTATTGGTGTTGGCGGAGTTTTTTCGGCCGAAGATGCATACGCTAAGATTAAGGCGGGGGCTAGTCTAGTTGGGCTTATCACTGGGCTGTTTTTCGAAGGCCCGCAACTAATTGGGCGAATAAATCGCGAGTTGTCTCAGTTGCTAAAAAATGACGGTTTTTCTAGTATTTCTGAGGCGATTGGCGCTGATTTTAATAAAAAGCAAAAAAAGTCGAAAAAACTTTGAAAAAACCCTTGCAAAAGAATCTCAGCTGCTGTATAGTTAATTACTAGTTAAGCGAATGTTCAAACGAACCTCTGGCAATACACTGCAAAACGTGCGAGGGCAGTGAAAAACATCTGAGTGTAGATAGATTTGTCAATTTATTGACTTGTCGATTGTGCACTCAAATGTGTGAGGCACTGATCATTAACAATTTGAGAGTAAAAGAAATTGAGTTTTTAATTGACGGTAGTAGTAATTGCAAAGTAGCAACTACTAGTTAAGTCAATGCATAAAAAGGTACTCAAGGGCGCTAAATGGATGCCTAGACGTATATTACCGATGAAGGACGTGGAAGACTGCGATAAGCTTCGGGAAGCTGTCAACAAGCTTTGATCCGGAGATCTCCGAATGGGGAAACCCAGCATGAGTCATGTCATGTTGCCACTTGCTGAACACATAGGCAAGCGAGCGGGAACCATCTGAACTGAAACATCTTAGTAGGATGAGGAAGAGAAAGTAAATAACGATTGCGAAAGTAGTGGCGAGCGAAATCGCAACAGCCCAAACCTTTTAAGTTTTTGCCTATTAATTTAGGCAAATAAGTTGATAGACGAATACTTATAAGGGGTTGTGATATTACATATGACCAAGTCAGAGAATTTGATTCATTCAAATAATCTGATTTGCGATAACTGGCTATCAACAGTTAGTAAGGTAAGAAATCGGCGTGGTTAGTAGAATAGTTTGAATGACTAGCCAAAGAACGTGAAAGCCGTGTATATGAAAACGACGCTGACCTTATGTATGTTTTATCGAGTAGGACGGGGCACGAGAAACCCTGTTTGAATCTGGCTGGACCACCAGCCAAGGCTAAATATAATATACGATCGATAGTGAACTAGTACAGTGATGGAAAGGTGAAAAGAACCCCGGGAGGGGAGTGAAATAGATCCTGAAATTTAGTGCCTACAAGGAGTCGGAGCCGGCTTGTCCGGTGACGGCGTGCTTTTTGTAGAACGATCCAGCGAGTTAATTTTTACAGCGAGGTTAAGTCAATTGACGGAGCCACAGTGAAAGCGAGCCTGAATAGGGCGATTAAGTTGTAAGGATTAGACCCGAAACCGGGTGACCTAACCATGAGCAGGTTGAAGCCACTGTAACAGGTGGTGGAGGACCGAACCAGGATACGCAGCAAAGTGTTTGGATGACTTGTGGTTAGCGGTGAAATGCCAATCGAACTCGGAGATAGCTGGTTCTCCTCGAAATAGCTTTAGGGCTAGCGTCGTGTTAGTAGCACATGGGGGTAGAGCTCTGTAAAGGACTGGGGCGGGCAACTGTACCCACCCTTAACAAACTACGAATACCATGTGTGTAATCACGGCAGTTAGAACATCGGTGCTAAGATCGGTGCTCAAAAGGGAAACAGCCCAGACCATCATCTAAGGTCCCTAAATTAACGTTCAGTGGGAAACAAGGTGAGATTTCTTAAACAGCTAGGATGTTGGCTTAGAAGCAGCCATTCATTTAAAGAGTGCGTAACAGCTCACTAGTCAAGAGATCTTGCGTGGAAAATGTAACGGGGCTAAAACGTTATACCGAAGATATGGATTACACGCTAAGTGCAAAGTTAAAGTTGTGTTACAATCAATTTATGGAAAATGAGATTTACATAGGTAGCGTTTATAAACACTATAAAGGCAATAAGTATGTTGTTGTAAGTATAGCTGTTCATACTGAGACGCTTGAAGAGCTTGTAGTTTATCGAGCCATTTATGGCGACGGAGAATTATGGGCTAGACCTAAGAAAATGTTTTTGGATAATATTGAAAAGAACGGAAAGATCATTCCAAGGTTTAAATTGATTAAGAAACTTTGATTTTGTTCTTAGTGTGTAGTGGTAGAGGAGCGTTCCTATCAGCAGTGAAGTCGAATCGGAAGGTTCGGTGGAGCGTTAGGAAGTGAGAATGCTGGAATGAGTAACCATAAGAGAGGTGAGAATCCTCTCGGCCGTAAGAGCAAGGTTTCCTGAGCCATGGTAATCATCTCAGGGTTAGTCGGGCCTAAGCCGAGGCGCAGAGCGTAGGCGATGGACATCAGGTTAATATTCCTGAACCGGTTAAGTTTTGTACACTGTTCACGGGGAAGTAATCGAAGCGGATTCATGGTTTATCCGTCCAACCGAGCGGGAACGCAAAGGGAGTGAAAGTGATTCTTCGGAGTCGCGATTTTGGTGAAAGCCCTGGCTAGAAAAGCAGGTGTACGCGTGGACTTAGCCGCCCGTACCGCAAACCAACACAGGTGCTCGAGTCGAGTAGACTCAGGCTT
>CAUUAX010000024.1:0-4474 GCA_963543285.1 uncultured Candidatus Saccharibacteria bacterium | reverse complement strand
GCCGCGCCGCCACCCAAACCACGCAGATTGATGATATCGTCAATTAGCCCAACAATTCCGCCTCCAACCAGCGCCGCCAGAGGAAGCCAGGTCTGTGCTCGGTCTAAATTGAAAAATATTGTCACCACGAAAATTGAGATTACACCAATCACTCCAGCCATCGTCGGAATGTTTCGCCGCAATTTTGCCGCTTGGAATTTGGCAAAAACCTTTAGCTTTTTCCCATCAGTACTCTCAGACCTTTGGCGTTTCCAGAAGCGATATCGATAAGCGAAAAACGTATAAATTGGTGTTAAAAACATCGCTAGTAAAAACGCGCCGACGCTGAGTAAAAATACGTGCGTCAATTCATTGGTCATTGTTTGTAAAGCTATTCCCATATTTATTCCTTTGGTGCTATTTTCATATAATCAATCATCCAGTTGGATATATCTGTAAAAATTGGCCCAGCATGGAGATCTCCCTGTAGGTTAATCCCTTTTCCCGGAGCCGCTACACGTACCATTATGACATATTCGGCGCCATTTTTTCCACCGCCATAACCAATATATGTAGCAATCGTTTCTTTTTGAGTGTAAGCGCCATTAACCACCGTTTCAGCAGTACCGGTTTTTCCACCAATTTCATAGCCAGATTTGTCGCTCTTTGACAGGAATGAAGATCGGCGCGCCGTCGTTAGCATCGTTCGCATCTGCGATGACGTGCCACCGCTTACGGTTTGGCGAATAACTTTATTTTCCGACGGTTTCAAATTGCCAGATTCGTCAATTGTGCCAACGAGAATGGTTGGTTTGTAATATTGACCGCCGTTAACTAGCGACGAAAATCCAGCCGCGACTTGAACCATAGTCAAGTTCATACTCTGCCCGTAAGTCATAGCCGAATAGCGAACCTCATTTCCTTCAGCGCTATCTGGTGGATAAATATAGCCCGAAGCCTCGCCCAGCTCAATTCCAGTTTTAGCACCAAAACCAAATTTATCGTGATAATATTCGTACAAAGTCTGGCGAGCCGGCAAATTAATCTGCGAGCCATTTCCTAATTTTCGAATCGCGGTAATCGTGCCGACATTGAGCGAATTGTTAAACGCGCCTTGAATCGTCATCGTGCCGCCCAAACCTCTCAAGACATTACACATCGTGCGGTCAGCGACTTTAATACAATCGGTATTATTATAAGTGCTGGACGGAGTAATAACACCCTTGTCAATTGCCGTAGCGAAACTAAAGGACTTGATAATCGATCCCGGCTCAAACGGCACCATCGACGCGCTATCCACAAACACCGACCCGTTTTTCTGCTTGGCAAAATCCGCCGGATTATAAGTCGGATAATTCGCCATTGCCAAAACTTGACCGTTTTTCGGATTCATAACAATCACGCTTCCCTCAGTAGCGCCAGCCGCTTCAATTCCCTTTTTCAGTGCCAATTCAGTCTGATTCTGAATATTCCTGTCCACCGTCAGCGCCAAATTATCACCAGATTTCGCCTCGATTCGCATATTATTTTTTCCAACTGTCAAAGGTATATTCCTCACATCAGTTACAGATTGCAATAGCCCATCACGACCCTTAAGTTGCTTATTCAAAGAGCCTTCAATGCCATATTGACCTTCGCCAGCCGCATTCACAAATCCAAGCACGTGCGCGCCCAGTTCGCCCTCAGGATAGTTTCTAATAGAACTTTGCTGGTATAGCACACCCGCAAAGTTTTTCTTTTTCAATTTTTCCGCTTGAGTTCTGGTGATATTTTTCGCTAAAACTTCATAGCGCGACTTTTTATTATTGAGGCGTTCGGATACATTTTCTGTCATTTCGCCGCCAGCAATTTCCCTCAGGCTATCAACAAGCTGACTCCGCTCTTTATCGTCAATCGACTGCGGATCCGCAATCACCGTATAGACCGCCTGATTAAGCACCACAGGAACTGGCGTTTTTCCGTCCATCATGTAAATTTTTCCACGCTCCGCAGGAATGATAAATTGACGCTGCTGACTCGCCCGCGCCAACTCCGTATATTTGCCATATTGCAAAATCTGCAATTGGAATAATCGCAACACAAAAGCCGCCATCACTACTAGTAAAGCGATGGCTAACCAACCAGTTCTTGAACGAATAAGCCGCTGCATATTGCTTATTTTATTATATCACTATTGAGCGTAATGCGTTTCAGTCGTCGTCATAGCTGAAGCCACATTGCTATTCTTCACCTTCTCTAGCGCCGTCAGACGCGCATTCTGCACTTCTAATTCTGACTTTTTTGCGCTTAGTTCGGTGATTTTTGTATCCAAACTCTGAGCTTCATAGCCATAAGCTGTAAGTCTGGTTGCCTGAGTAAGATAAATCAAGCCCAGTACTGTAATCATCAATGCAACTAGCACTGTATGAGCAACAGGACCAAGTTTGACCTGAGACTGAAAACGTGTAGAATTCTGATTTCGGCGCAATTGACCGTGTGAACGTCGTGAAGTAAATGTGGTGGTGTTTGTCATTTGTCTCTATCTTTTATGTTTATATTTGTATTTAACATAACAAACCAGCCCGCCCGTTAAAGACAGGCTGGTTTTTCTAAGGTATATTCCGGAATACGCTTTAGTTTAGCCGCGGCGTACTGAAACAGCCTCTGGCTTGTCTGTATTCTGGAATTCTACTTTGATGTGGATTGGCATATTGTGCCTCCTTCTTTTTGTTTTATTTTTTCACGGCGTATCGAAATTTTGCACTTCGACTACGCGGATTGTGAACATCTTCAGTTCCAGACACTGGTTTTTTCTCTGGAACAATTAGCTCGGCCTCATATCCAGCCGTTGCTTGCTCCGAAAAATAACGCTTGATCAATCTATCTTCCAAGCTATGAAAACTAATTATTCCTACTCGCCCGCCCTTATTAAGTAAGCGTGGCAAAAGTGGTAATAGTTCTTCAATCAGCTTAAGTTCGCGATTGACTTCAATGCGTAGCGCCTGAAAGGTGCGAGTCGCAGGATGATGCTTCATGCTACCGCGACCAACGGTTTGCTTGATCAGATCAGCCAGCTCAGTCGTTCCCTGAATTGGTCGAGCCTTGACAATTGCCTGCGCAATTCGTCTTGCTCGTCCGGAATTTTCCTCGCCGTAACGAATGATCAGCTGCGTCAAATCATCAACCAAATATGAATTGACAATATATGCCGCTGTAATTTCCGTCCGATTGTCCATCCGCATATCTAGCGGACCGTCAAATCTGAACGAAAAACCTCTCTCTGCTCTGTCAAGCTGCGGTGACGACACCCCCAAATCAGCCAAAATCACGTCAAATTTGTGTCCCTGCTTGACTAAATCTTGCGCTGCGCTCACAAAATCTTTGTGAATTAAAGTTACGCCTTTTTCAGCCAAATCGCCCAATGTCTTAATCGCGTTTTCATCACGATCGACCAACACTGAGCTCAAGTAATTATCCGTCCTATTTAAGAATGCCCTAGCATGGCCGCCATAGCCAGCCGTCAAATCGAGATACGACTCGCCTTCGACTGGCTGTAGCTTGCTAAGGGTTATCTCCAAAAGTACGGGAACATGGATCGGTTCGCTTTCTTGAAGAAGCTTTTCCGACTGTGGTGGATGTTCTTTAATACTCATCATTATTCCATTATACAGAAATAATGCTCGAGATCACCTAACTGGATATTTAATTCTGGCTTTTTTGTATTTGTGTTTTGTTTGTTTTTGTTGTCTTAAGAGTGGAAATTTGTTGATTGTCAGTAACAACCATGTTTTCCAAAGAGACTTATGTGTGAGGTGGAGTTTTTTTGGGAGGTGTTTGAGGAAGGTGCGTTGCCGTTTTTAATGTGGAGCAAATTGCCACATGCCATTTTCAAATACCCAGATAGTTGATCTCGAGAGGTTTTAATTGTTAAAGTGCTTAGCTAATCTACTATTCCGCATTCTCGGCCGCTATTAGCCGAAAATATTCCCCCGCTCGCACAGCAACGACTTCTCTGTTAATTCCAGCGTAGTCTAGCAAATGCTGCTCAATCGTCACTCGTCCTTGTTTTTGGTCGAGCGCCGATGCGGTTTTACCTCGTCGGAATTTAACGTTCAGGTCGGCAACCCGCTCATCCAGAATACTTCCCGTTAGAGCGCTTTCCACTTCCCGATCCCAGATTTGCTGTGGATATAAGTGGAGATATTTGCCAAACCCGCGAGTTAGTACGACGCCTGATGCAAATTCTGCCCTGAGTTCAGCCGGAATCGTCAAGCGTCGCTTGTCGTCCAACTTACGCTCAAAGTAATCTGTCTGCACGTCGTCCTTCCTTCGTGGTAGATTAGTTGTTTTTTACAGTGGATGTTTGTTTTTGTTGGTGATTTTCCATCAACTTTCGTTCCACTGACTCCACTATACTACCCACAGCTACCCACTTGCAAGCCCTTTTTATGACTTTTTACCCATTTTTGCATCAAATAAAAACTTTTCCACATTTTTGTGGAAAAGCCTAGTGTTG
>CAUUAX010000023.1:0-4621 GCA_963543285.1 uncultured Candidatus Saccharibacteria bacterium | reverse complement strand
CCGACCCAGCGCAGATAAAAGAGATTCGCGAGCCGTGGATTGATGGTGAAATTGTAGTGCCGCAGGATTATATCGGTGCGGTGATTCAGCTGATTGTGAGCAAGCGTGGTCGCCAGAAGAACCTGAGCTACATCGACGAGCGGGCGCTGATTTCATTTGCGGCGCCACTTGCCAATTTGTTGACGGATTTTTATGACCAATTGAAATCTATCACCAGCGGCTACGGTTCGTTTAATTATGAGTTGGCGGATTATCAAGTGGAAGATTTGGTGCGCGTCGATTTTTATGTGGCGGGCGAAATGGTTGATTCGCTGAGCGTAATGTGTCATCGTTCGGAATCGCAGCATTTGGGGCGTGAGATTGTTAAGAAATTGAAGGAAGTCGTGCCGCGTCAGAGTTTTGAGGTTTCATTACAAGCGGCAATTGGCGGTAAATTTATTGCCAGGGAAAATATCGGCGCTTACCGAAAAGATGTTACGGGCTATCTTTACGGTGGCGATGTTAGTCGTAAAAAGAAGCTTCTCGCCAAGCAGGCGCGTGGTAAAAAACGAATGAAACGCTTTGGTAAAGTTGACATACCGAGCGAAGCATTTATGGTGATGCTAAAAAGGGATTAACTATGAAAAAACCTATTGTTTATATTGATATGGATGGCGTTTTGGCGGATTTCAAATCTGCTTTAACAAAGATATCGCCTGAGTTGATTGATGAGTTTGCTGGTCAGCACGACAATATTCCAGGAATTTTTTCTTTGATGGATCCAGTGCCTGGAGCTATCGAAGCAGTTTACGCTCTGAAAGACAAATACGATTTATATATTTTATCTTCTTCTCCGTGGGAAAATCCGACGGCTTTGGGCGATAAGTTGGCGTGGGTGAAAAAGTATTTTGGCGGCGAAGGTTCAGATAACGTTTTCTTCCGTAAGGTTATTTTTTCGTCAGCAAAGAATTTGAGTCGAGGCGATATTTTGATTGACGATCGGACGGCGAATGGCGCAGGCGAATTTCCTGGTCTGCTTATTCGTTTTGGAAGTTCTGAATTTCCCAATTGGCAATCTGTACTTGATGAGTTATTATAGGTAAATATTATGCCAAGTATCGAAGATCTTATTACAAATTATCAGCCAACTGAATCGACAATTGAGTTGATTAAAAGTACGAAAATTGCGCTGCTTGCGGGAATTTCTGGTGCGGGCAAAGACACGATAAAAAAACAATTACTGAAGTCGCCGGAGTTTCGCGATATTGTTTCTCACACTACGCGCGCGCCACGCACAAATAATGGATGTGCCGAGCAAGATGGAATTGACTATCATTTTATTGATTCGCAAACTGCCGAAAATATGTTACAAAATAATGAATTTATTGAGGCAAAGTTTGTTCACGGTACAGTTTATGGGACATCGGTGGCTGAGCTGAAATTAGCGCATGATCAGAACCGCGTGGCAATTACTGACATTGACGTTCAGGGCGTGGAGGAATATGAGCGACTGGCGCCAGATAGCATTGCGATTTTCATTGTGCCACCAAATAGCCAAACTTGGATTGAGCGATTAAAAAAGCGTTACGCAACCGAAGAAGATTTTCAAGCGGAGTGGCCAAAGCGTCACGCCTCGGCGATAAAAGAGTTGGCTTACGCGCTTGAAGTTCCGTATTATCACGTGATTATTAATGACGATTTGGAGCGAGCAATTCGAGTGACCGAGGAAATTATTTTGCGCGGCGACGTGTTTAAGCGTCAGGATGACGAGGCGCGTTTGGTAGCTCGAAATCTCCTCAATGATATAATTAATCTATGAGTTCAGTAAAAACTCCAAAAAAAATAGCAGCCAGGCAAGATCGCTCCTCGAAGACCTTGACTACATTGTTAGACCAATCCTTTTTTATCTTTGCAGGTTTGGCGTCGTTTTGGTTGGCGTGGTTAGTACTTAGAGAAGGTTGGGCGACGGGCGGTTGGTGGCTGGTTGGCTTGTTCTTTGTTGTGTGGATAATTGTGGCGTATTTGGCGTTGCCTAGACTCCATCGAATTTTGAGTAATATGTACGTGCCGAACTATTTTATTGGCAGGACGCGAACGGCAGACGGAGTATTAAGTGACCCCGTCAATTTGAGTGTACGCGGCTCGGAAGAAAAGCTCCATAAGGCAATGACTGAGGCTGGCTGGGTTTTGGCGGATGACATAACTCCAAGGTCGGCTTGGAAAATGGTGCTTACGGTGCTGAGCGGTCGTAGCTATCCAAATGCACCAGTGTCGCCAGCATTTTTGTTTGGTAGGCGGCAGGACTTTGCTTACCAGCAGGAAGTTGACGGCAATCCAAGGCGTCGTCATCATGTTAGGTTTTGGCGATGTCCAACTGGCTGGCTTCTTCCTGGCGGTCATCGGGTTGATTGGCTGGCGGCTGGTACATACGATAAGAGCGTTGGCTTTTCTTTGTTCACTTTCCAGTTCACGCATAAAATTGACGAGAATATTGATATTGAACGAGATTATATCATTGAGTCGGTTAAAAGCAATAATAAAAATGTTAGAGTGACGATATTAAAGGATTTTTCAACGGGCTATCATTCGCGCAACGGTCTTGGAGACTCTATCCGCACTGATGGCGATTTGCCAATTTTGGGAGTTGGTCGGATAAAGGCTGGTGATAATGTCACAGCTTCAACGCGGCTCGGGGTGATTATGGACGGCACAATTTATGATCGTCATCCGCGAAATCACGAAACTTTATTGGAAGAGCTTTGGAGTCGCCGACCACCGCAGATTTTAATTGGCGGCGGACTAATGATTCTGGCGTCGTTGTTCACAATTGGGCAAATGTTGGTGGACTTTTCTAGCTGGCCGACGACTTTGGTGCAGGTTGCGAATATTGACGGAATTGATATAAATGCCGCGAATACCATGTTGTCAATGATGGCTGGTTTTAATGTGCTGTTGGTCGTGGCGGAAATCGTGTTGGTTGGGCTGCTACTTCGAGGAAGTAATCGGGCGCGAATCTCGCTACTTTCTGTGGCGACACTAGCCATTGTCACCGAATCTTTATCCGTGACAATTGGGCGAATTAATGCGTCGATTATGTTGCTTTTGATCTCAATTGGCGTGCATATTATGATCATGATGTTGTTCTCTTCAGATGCAGCGCGCTACTTTACGGAAAGACGATAAGGCTTGGCACTCTGCTTGTATGAGTGCTAGATTTGCGATATAATTGGACTATGACCGAACGTCAACAGGCAATCCTTGTCGCGATTATTGAGCAATACGCTGAAATTGCGGCGCCAGTTGGTAGCGTAACGCTAGCCAAATTATTTGGCGTGAGCAGCGCCACGATTCGCAGTGAAATGGCAAAACTTGAGGAAATGGGATTCATTGAGGCGCCTCACACGAGCGCAGGTCGAATTCCGACGGACAAGGGATATCGTTTTTATGTCAATGGAATCACGGCAGCGCAAATGACGGAATTGCCGAGCGGTATTGATAGCAGTACGAAGGCGATTGAAGCGCATGTCAATTCAAATGTTGATACTTCAGACAAAGCGATTCGTAGAGCGGTTGATGGTTTGGTGGAAATGACTGGCAATTTTGGTTTTGCGTCATTTGGTTCGAGTTTGTATATGAACGGAATGACTCAGCTGTTTAGTCAACCAGAGTTTGGTGATGGCGATCACGTTCAGGCGGTTGCTAAATTGATTGACAATATCGAGCCGTGGCTACGTGAAGCGGCGCCGGATGAGCCGTTAAATGTGTTTATTGGTAGCGAAAACCCAATTGGTAAAAGCAGTGGAGCTACGTTGATTATAAGTAAATTTAAGTCATCGTCTGGTGGCGATAATTACATCGGTGTGATTGGTCCGACGCGACAGAATTATCGTCGAACGATGGAGCTGGTGCGTCGTACGGGTGCGATGCTGGAGGAGGTATTATAATGGCTGAATGGATTGGTGGACTATTAAGTGGTTTGCCGGCGTGGCTGATTGTAATAATTTCAGTAATAATATTTATTATTGGAGCGATTTGGATTTTAGTATTTGATCCTGTTACGGCTGGTGGTGATCCGGTCTTGCCATTTAAAAGGAGGAAAAAATGACGAAGAATAAAAAAGCTGAAGATTTAGAGAAAGAAGTTGCTGAGCTGACGTCGGATTTGCAGCGAACTCGAGCGGATTTTGAGAATTATCGTAAGCGCGTGGAAGCGGAAAAACAATCAGCGCACGAGTTGGGTCAGACTAAGTCGGTGATGAAATTATTGCCAGTCATTGATACAATTGAGCGAGCTGTTGCCAACGTTCCAGAGGAACTTCAAGATAATGCGTGGGTTAAGGGTGTGGCTGGTCTGAGCAAGCAGCTTGACAAGCAGTTGAAGGAGATTGGTTTGGAAAAAATTGACGCCAAATCCGGAACTTTGTTTAATCCTGAATTCCATCAGGCTGTTCAATTTGACGAATCGACGGATGGCGATAAGGAAGTTATTGCCGAGGAGCTTCGCGCTGGCTATACTTTGAACGGCTCAGTTATTCGCGACGCAATGGTAAAAGTCACTCGTCAGTAATATGATTGCGAAAAAACAGCGATTAGCACTCTTGACATGAGAGTGCTAATTATTTATACTGAGATAGTTGGCACTC
>CAUUAX010000022.1:0-4960 GCA_963543285.1 uncultured Candidatus Saccharibacteria bacterium | reverse complement strand
CTTGGAATTCCGGCAATAAATCGTCATCACCAAGCTCCATCAGCTCCACCATATCGCCGACCTGCACCGTCAAAGTTTGCCAAGGCTCGACGGTCTGACGAAGGCTGGCGGCCTGTTTCGTTAATTCTTGGGCGTAATCAGGATTATTCCAAATTTCTGGCTGGTTTAATTGATCGTCCAGTTTCGCCAATTTCTGCTCCAAATCAGAAAACTTCAGCGCTTTTTTAGCCTGTTCAATTTCTTTTTCTAATTCACCAATTTTCTTTTTTAGCGGTTGCATATATTTTATTGTATCACGACGAAGGGTCGCCTGCCTCATCTTCGTCCTGAGTTACCAGATTATTAAGAATAAGGGCATTACCTCTAGCATAGGGATTAAAAGCATGCACTAAATAACGAAAATTATCGGGATTATGTTGACTAGAGTCAGTCGTCTGACCCCAATACACAGGTTCATCTTCGCGAACACTGTAAGGTTTTTGATTCGTAGGCTCTGATAATTCAAATGACATATTTTATATTATACACTATATATAGATATAAGTCAATAGCATATTCTACCGCACCATTTTTCAGCGCTCAATTCTCTGTTAAAATAAAAAGATGGATAAAGATATTGAGAAAATTCTATTTACGAATGAAGATATAAAAACGGCAGTTCAAAAACTTGGGAAAAAATTGACCGAGGATTATCACGATAAAAATCCTGTCGTCGTGGGTATTTTACGCGGCGCGGCACCGTTTATGATCGACTTGATACAAGCGATGGATTGCTATATGGAAATTGATTTCATGGCGGTTTCCAGCTACGGCGATGACACAAAATCTTCTGGATCTGTAAAAATTATCAAAGATTTGGATACCGACGTGACGGATAGACATGTGTTGATCGTTGAGGACATAATTGACAGCGGTCGAACCGCCCGGGCGCTAAGAGAATTATTTGCCGCAAAAAATGCTGCGTCAGTAAAAATATGTTCGCTATTAGACAAGCCAGCGCGGCGCGAAGTTGATACAAAAGCTGATTACGTCGGCATCGATACGCCGAATGAATTTGTCGTTGGCTACGGCCTGGATTTTCGCCAGCAATATCGCAACTTGCCATACATCGGCGTCTTAAAACCAGAAGTCTATCAAGATTAAAGCTCTTCTACGGCGGCGACAAATTGCTCGCCACGATCAGAATAGCTCTTAAACATATCAAAGCTGGCGGCCGCCGGGCTAAGAATCACCACGTCGCCAGATTGCGCTTTATTTTTGGCTGATTTGGCAACTTCTTTCATTCCCGCCATATTCAATTGGACAATCTCGCAATCAACTTTTTCTTCCCTTAAAACTTCCCTAATTTCATCAGCGTTAGCGCCATTAATAATTATCGATCGCATATTTTGCCTGGCAATTTCTTTCGCTAATTCAGAATAATCCGCGCCTTTATCCGATCCGCCCAAAATCAAAATTTTCGTCTCCGCAAAAGCTTTTAATGCCGCAATCGCACTGCCCGGAGTGGTCGAAATACTGTCATCGTAATATTTCACGCCGTATTTTTCAGCAACAAACTTCAATCGATGCGGTAACCCTGTAAACTCGCTAAGCCCCTTCTTTATCTCATCATCCGACACGTTTGGCAAAATCGACTTCACCGCCAATATCGCCGCGCACACATTGTCGACATTATGCTTCCCTGGCAAGCAAATCGCAGAAATTATATCGTCCGAAAGAACAAATGGATATTCCTTTTTCTGTGCCAAACTCGCATCTGCAATCGACGAGCTAAACTCATTTTGAGAATTATAGACAACATAATCGTCCGCAGTTTGGAACTTGGCAATATTCGCCTTTGCTGCCAAATAGTCATTAAAATCAGCGTGGACGTTCAAGTGGTCAGGTTCAATCATCAGCACCACAGCAATGTGCGGAGATTTCTGCAAATCCCACAATTGAAAACTGGACAACTCATAAACGACAATGTCATTTTTCTCAATTTTCGGCAAAATATCCAAAGCTGGCACGCCGATATTTCCCACCAAATGAACGGTTTTACCTGCCGCGCGCAAAATCGACGAGATAAAACTACACGTCGTCCCCTTGCCTTTTGTGCCAGTCACGCCAATTATAGTCGCTGGGCAATTGGCAAAAAACTCATTTGTCGCCGACCAAATTTGACCGCTAGTCTTTATCTTTTTTGGCGGAAGACTTGGCGACCTAACGATTAAATCCGCGTTCTCCAGCCCCGAAAATCCCGTCTGATAAGCCACATTTTCCGGCAAATTATCTACTTTTTCACGCTCGTCCGCCACCAAAAAATCAGCTTCCGGAAACTTCTCTCGGAAATACCGCAAATTAGATTGACCTTCAACACCAAAACCAGCAATGACAATTTTCATAACCTGATTATATCACGGGCAATTTACGATTACACCCTAGAACAGCTTGTCGAGCTTATCGTACAGCTTTGTTAATAGCTCTTTTTCTTCCGAAGTAACTGCTGCCAACGTCCATGTGTTGGATGCAAAAAATTGACGAGCCGTTTCAATCAGCTGATCAGGAGTTACCGCCAAAATAGAATCTGGAACGGCGGCATAATCTCTCACGAAATCATCAGCAAAATATCGTCCTACGTAAAAATTACTTACTTGCCCAACAGTTTGAGCACCCATTTGATAACGACCCAACGAATACGACTTCACACTTTCCAAATCCTCTTCGGAAATAGATCCAGCCAAAACTTTCTTCAATTCTCTCACGATAATATCAAAGAGCTTTTCTGCGGTTTCAACATTTACTTGTCCGCCAAAATCCCAAGCCGAATCGTAAAAACCAATCGACGTATCGCTAAAAATGCCATACGCCAAGCCTTTTTTACGAGCCGCGCCAAAAATCCGTGAGCTCATCGTGCCGGTCAGAATGTGGTTCAATGCGTTCATAGCCGTGACCTCTTCATCGCTTAACTCACGCGGAATCATCATCGACCAGCCAAACGTCAAATTCGTCGCCTCTTTTCGTCTGACTAAAACCGGGTTAGCCCTACGCGGTTCATCGCGCGGAATAACAAATCGCTCGCCCGTCTCTAATTGCCAACCCTCAAGATGTTCTTTAATAGCCGCTTTTCGTCCAGCCATTTTTCCAGCCACCACAAACCGCATATTCTTCAAAGTATGCGTTCGCTTGTGATGATTTTTAATGTCTTTCAGCTCAATATTAGCAATTGTTTTTAGGCGCTGATTATACGTCAAAATATCTTCACCCAGCGCCTGCTGAATGCGCGGCCACATCACGCGGTTGTGATTGTTAAGATAACCAGTCAATTCAGAGCGAACATTGCCCTTTTCCGCCTCAAGCTCATCGGCGTTAAAGCGTGGCGTCGTAATAGCCAGCCTCTGAAGCTCCAAAATTCTGTCCCACTCAAAATCCGCACAAATCGCTTCATAAACCATTGAATAGTCAGAAGTATAAGCGTTGTGGTAAGCGCCGTTCTTGGTAAACTCCTGTTCATAATTATGCTCCGAACGAAACTTTTCATTCGCGCCAAACGCCATATGTTCCATAATGTGAGCCGTTTCGTAAATGTCTTTATTCAGAACATAGCGATTTCCCGCCCTGAACTGCACCTGAAAACTCATTACCGTAGCATCTGGAACGTCAATCAACAAGCCGCGTGCACCATTCTTCAGTCTAATTTCCTCAACTGTATGTTTCATTGCCTAATTCTCTGATTATTTACGATTTTTCTTACGGTTCTGTCGCTGAGCCTTTTTCTTCTTTCGAGCTTGATTTTTCGCACGATTTGATTCCGCGCTGGTCTTACCCTTTTTCACAGAAAAATCATCATCACGATTTTCTTCACCCGAACCAATTTCATTTACGCCACGCTCAACGGCATTTTCAGCCAACCTAGTTAGCTCGGTGTCATATTCGTCGTCTTGAGATTGACGGACTGTAGCGTCGGCTTTATGAATATTAAATATCGTCGCCAGAACTTCATCGCGGAGATTAGACTGCAAACTCTCAAACAACTTCTGAGATTCTGATCGATATTCCACCAAAGGATCGCGCTGTCCAACACTTCGCCAGTGAATTCCCTCGCGCAAATGTTGCATATTTTCCAAATGTTGCATCCATAATGTGTCCAACACCGCCATGTAAACTTCGCGCTCAACTCCACGCAAATCATCGGCGCCAATCTCACGCTCTTTCTCCGCGTAAGCTTCTTCAGCCAACTCCAGCGCCTTCTCATAGCGCAAACGATCTTTCTTTTCCTTGCCAACCTTTTCAATTTTTTCCTTATCAACTGGGAAAATAACTGAGAAATCCTCGACAAACTTTGGATTATTCTTTGATGGAAGAGTCGTCAATTCGTGAACTTTAGCTCGCAATAATCGCTCAATTTCTGGCTTAATATTATCGCCTTCCAAAATCCTACGTCGCATAACATAAACGACGCGGCGATGACGGTTAATCACATTGTCGTATTGAACAACATTTTTGCGCGTATCAAAGTTATAGCCTTCAACTCGCTTCTGTGCTGCTTCCAATGTTTTCGATACGGCCCGAGTTCTGATTGGCGTATCATCATCAACACCTAACCTATCCATCAACGATGCAATTCGCTCACCCTGGAAAATTCGCATCAAATCATCTTCGGTCGAAACATAGAATTGGGTCTCACCTGGGTCGCCCTGACGTCCGCCACGACCACGCAGCTGATTGTCAATTCGGCGTGATTCGTGTCGCTCCGAACCAATAACAACCAAGCCACCCAGTTCCTTAACACCTTCACCCAACTTAATGTCGGTACCACGACCAGCAATATTTGTAGCCAAAGTAATTGCGCCTTTTTCGCCGGCTTTCGCAACAATCGCAGCCTCGCGCTCATTGTTCTTGGCGTTCAGAATCTCAAACTTAATGCCTTCTTTTTCCAAATATTTGGCAATTTGCTCATTCTTTTCAATAGAACCAGAGC
>CAUUAX010000021.1:0-5031 GCA_963543285.1 uncultured Candidatus Saccharibacteria bacterium | reverse complement strand
AAACGACACGGAGAAATCACCGTTCCAGCAATGGCACAATTTATGAATTCCAGCACCAGCATAATTAGTGGTTTAGGTGATGAAACGGGAATTGTCGGGCTTTCTGGCGGCGCAAATATGGCGACTTGGATTACGCAGTACAACAGCCAAACCATATCACGAGCGCTACTTCTATCACCTTTTTATCAGCCTTCAGCGTCGGAAACTCCTTCCTGGAAAATCCCGCTTTTACGAAATCTTTACGGACGTAATATTCTTCCAGATTCGTTCACGGGTAGCAATTTGTCATATCGTGCTCTTGGAAAATATATAATAATCGCCAAGAACTATAAATCCGACCTAAAAGCTCCAGGGCTAAAATATGTAGGGGTTGTAACGAGCGAAAACGACACCGCAATTGATAAAAATCTCGCGGTCAACATACCCAAGCAAATGGCTACAGCTTCTGGCGCCAAATTCCAATATTATTCACTTCCAGCCTCATTCGGTATCAGTCACGACATTGTAGCCTTAAACCAAGACGAGGTTAAAAAGCACGCTGACAAATTATATCCGTTCTATTTGGATATGTACGAAGGAAAAAACGTAAAATTAGAGACGAACTAGCTATCCTATTTACCTTGCACGGCCAAAATTCGCGCCTGAATTTCATCCAATTGAGCATCATCCATTTTTGGACCGTCAGCCGTGGTTAACCAACCAGGATATTCCTCATAAAACGCTTGCTCGTGCGACATTGGCGAACCAATTCCCTTTGCCAAATCACCATGAAGCGGCATCAATTTGGCGTGCACATGTGCTACGCCCGTGCCTTCAAAAATCAGCGCTACTCGTGGCGTGTCAAATGCTTTTTCCAAAATACCAGCAACCTTTTTCACCGCCAGCATCATTTCGGAATATAAATTATCGTCCAAAGAAAATACGTAATCGCCCGGATTCTGCTTCGGAATCACCACAGTAAAACCTGGCGTATTCGGAAACGGTGTTAAAAATGCTAGGAATTTCTCATCTTCCCAAATCTTCCAAGATTTCATTTTTCCAGATACGATGTCGTCAAAAATTGTGTGATTCATAATTACTCCTTTATGCAAATAAATCGTTTAATGCCTCACTCACCGTTGGATGAGTGAATATTTGGTCACGCAGCACAGTATATGGCAGGCCATTATCCATTACAGTTTTGATAATATTAATGACTTCTGGTGAGTTACGACACAATAAACTAGCACCCAAAATTTGTTCAGTGTTTGCATCAATCACCGCACGCAGCAATCCTGTTGTAGCATTATCAACATGCAGGCGTGGAATCGCCATAGCAGGCAGCTCTTTTACGATAATTTCGCGCCCCGTCGCACGCGCCTCAGCCTCTGTCATACCCACCCGACCTAGCGGCGTTTGCATAAAGACCGCGTACGGCAAAGTTTTTTGTTTGGCGCGAGTGTATAGACCGTCACCCAGCAACTGGCCTCTCACAATCCGAAAATCGTCCAGCGACGCATAGGTAAATTGTGGCCCGCCCGTTACATCGCCCATTGCCCAAATATGCGACCGACTAGTGCGAAGTGTTTCATCAACCACAATTGCCCCGCGCTCATCCGTCGCTACACCAGCAGCTGGTAAATTCAAGCTCATCGTTGCCGGGCGACGGCCCGTAGCCATCAAAACCGCATCATAACCAGCGTAATCATCATGATTTACTGTGCGAATCGTCGCAGTAGACTCACCCTCAATCGCTGTCACATCCACACTAAACACAATCTCAATACCCTGTGCCTGCAATGCTTCAGTAGCAGCCCGAGCAATTGCTGGATCTTCACGTGCAAGCAGAGCATCGCCCCTCTCAAATACTGTTACTTTTGTACCAAGTTTGGCATAAGTTGAGGCAAATTCTAACCCAATATAACCGCCACCAATGATAGCTAGCTGTTTTGGCTGCGTCATTCTATCCAGCAATTCAGTACTAGTATACACAAACGGCTTATCAACACCTGGAATATCTGGGATGATTGATTCCGCACCGGTGTTAATAAAAATCTGCGGTGCACTAACTACTAGCTCGTCGTTACCCGCCACAACCTTCACAGTACGATCATCTACGAACGATGCCTCACCCTCAATGACGCTCACTGTTTCACGATCCGCAAGCATATGATAGTTCTTCTCATTCAACCGCGCTACCACTGTTGTCTTATGTGCCATCGCCTCATCAAAACTTTGATGATGTTCGGCTGCATTGACTAGCACCTTAGTAGGAATACAAGCAATATTAATACAGGTGCCGCCATACATCTTTGGCGACCGCTCCACTAGCGCTACCTTTTTTTTCGCATTTGCCAGCGCTACCGCCAATGTTTTGCCAGCTTTGCCAAAACCAATGATGAGTGCGTCAAATTGTTGTGTATCCATTTTACCTCCTCCTATCTTTTTTAGCGATCTCTCTCACTGCAACAAATTCTCTATCGGCACACAGAACTGCCTCTTTTATTACAAGTTTTTGAGCTACTACTATTATCGTGTGTAATAGCTCCTTAAAACTGTTCCAAAAAGTCCAACTTACCGCTTTCAAAATACCAGCAACTTTTTTCACTGCCAGCATCATTTCGGAATATAAATTATCGTCCAAAGAAAATACGTAATCGCCCGGATTCTGCTTCGGAATCACCACAGTAAAACCTGGCGTATTCGGAAACGGTGTTAAAAATGCTAGGAATTTCTCATCTTCCCAAATCTTCCAAGATTTCATTTTTCCAGATACGATGTCGTCAAAAATTGTGTGATTCATAATTACTCCTTTTGAAGTAATTATAGCATTTTATGAAGTTTGCAGGTCGGACAATTTAAGTTCCATTCTACGGCAAATCAGAACTAGCCACATCGTCGCAAAAATCCCCAATAAAACTTCTACCATCACAAACCAAAACTTGCCCATTGCGTAACCTTGCGCCGCTATAATTGCCGCAAAAATCGGAAAACTGAAAGATGAGATTCGCTCGCGATGAGTTAAATAGCTCAAACTCGATGGTAAAAGAAACATCAAAAGCACCATCAATATCACGATGCCGCGCGAGAAAACAAAATGCGCCGCGTGCATTGTGTCGTTCGGACAAAGCGCCACTCCCATCATACAAATCGCAAACAGTGAAAGTATCCAGCCAGATATCCGAGCAGAGCGAATTTGACCAAGTTTAAGATAACCACGATTCATAAAAAACCCAATCGTCGCCATAATCAAACCAGATAAAAATACTCCCGAATTGAACGAAAATGCGGACAAACGATTCGAGGTGGTTTCGCCCAATCTACTCAAGCTCCAGTTCGTCCACCGAGTATCATCAGAAAGCAACATCGCCACAACCAAGCCCACAGCCAAAACGACACCATTAAGAATACAGAGCACCTGAAGGCGATTCTTGCATAAAAAATCCTTAATCTGTCGAAGTTTCATATTGCTTAAAATTGTTCCAAAAAGTCCAACTTGCCACTTTCAAAATGACGGACATCTTCGATTCCATATTTCATCATAACCAAGCGGTCGATTCCGCAACCAAAAGCAAATCCCGTATATTCATTCGGGTCAATTTGTGCCGCTCGAAGGACATTCGGATGAATCATTCCGCAACCCAATAGCTCAATCCAACCTTCACCAGAGCAGACTTTACAATCAGGATTTTTTCCTTCACAAAACGGACAACTTAACGCAAACTCGAAGCTAGGCTCAGTGAACGGAAAGTAAAATGGATTAACGCGAACGTCAAGTTTCTTGCCGTAATATTCCTGCAAAAATTCTTGCAGCGTGGCAATCAAATTGCCAACATTAACCCGACGCGAAACGTACACGCCTTCGACTTGATAAAACGTATGCTCGTGGCGCGCATCCAAATCTTCGTTGCGGAAAACACGATCAGGAACGATAGCGGCAATAGCCTCGCCTTTTTCTAAATTGTCACGATATTTCGTCAACACACGATTTTGCATAGTCGACGTATGCGCCGGCGCAATCAAACGATCGCCATTAGAATCAGTTTCCTCGGTCATAAACGTATCGTAATCGTCGCGCGCTGGATGACCTTTTGGAAAATTCAGACTCTCAAACATATGGAATTGATCGTCAATTTCTCTGGATTCTTCCGTGACAAAACCCATGCGATTAAAAATCTCAGAAATGCGCTCAATTTCAGTGCTCAGCGGATGAATCGTGCCTTGTTCGCTCGGCAAAAGTTCGGGCTTTGGCGAATTCACATCCATCGGCGCCGTAACGTCAATCGGTTTCAAGTCAACTTTTTCCAACTCTTCCAGTCGCGCATCAATCGCCTGTTCAATCGCCTGTTTCAACTCATTAATCTGCTTACCGAACGGACCACGCTCAACTGGCGGCAATGACTTGATTTGATCATACAATTCCCTAAGTCGTCGATCGCGCAAAAACTCACGCGGAGACTTGGATTGCGAAACCGCCAAAATTATTTCTCTTCTCAATTCATCTAAATCAACCATTTTATCGTCCTTGCATTAAAAACATTACAATCACCGCACCAGCCATAATAGCAATTAAAATCCACGCCCACGCCAAAGTCGTCGTCTGTTTTGTGCCTTCCAAATATCTTATATCGTCGACGCCGTCCATAGTTGCCTTTTCTTGCAAACTCGAAGCTTTCGCCTTCTCTCTTAATTCCGCCGCTATTCGCTCTTGCAATTCACTACGCTGATCTTGTTGATTTACAAATAATCCCATAACTACAGTATAGCAAATTATGTTATAATAGTCGTGATATTACTTTAAGGAGGGAATATGGCTACGAAGAAAACTTCAAAGAAAGCCCCAGTTAAAGCCGCAGAAAAGAAAACCGCTGCCGCTAAGACTGAAACCAAAACGACCGTCAAGTACGTCGTTACTGAATCTACCGCTAAAAGCAAGCGTGTCAAACTAGATTCTAAATTACCAGACAACTTAATCAACGCCGTTATTGCGGAAGTTATCGGCACGTTCATTTTGACACTTGCCGCATTATTCGCATCAGATATTTTGTCATC
>CAUUAX010000020.1:0-5489 GCA_963543285.1 uncultured Candidatus Saccharibacteria bacterium | reverse complement strand
ACCGCTTGAAAAAGGCGCACACTGAGGGTGAGAAAATTGTTATTTACGGCGATTATGATATTGACGGGCTGAGTGCAACGGCAATTTTGTTGGATGCGTTTGGCAAGTTTGGCTTTAAAGAAGTTGGTGCATTTATTCCGAATCGGTTTGTCGAGGGTTACGGAATGACGATGGGCGCCGTTGATAAGGTACGGAATATGGGCGCGGATTTGATTGTTACGGTTGATACGGGAAGTTTATGCCACGCGGAAATTGAATATGCGTCAAGTCTAGGGATTGATACGGTGGTGACTGACCATCACAACGTAGCTGAGACTCCACCGCCGAGTGTTGCCGCGGTCAATCCGAAGTTTCCTGGTCATAAATATCCGTTTCGCGATTTATGTGGTGCGGGCGTGGCGTTCAAGCTGGTGCAGGCTCTGCAAACTGAACTGGACGGGTTGCCAGATGGTTACGAGAAGTGGCTATTGGATCTGGTGGCGCTGGGGACGGTTTGCGACATAGTTACGTTGGCGGATGAAAATAGGGCGAATGTCTATTGGGGCTTGGAGGTTTTGAAAAAGCAGAGGCGTCCTGGTTTGAAGGCATTGATGTCGGTGGCAGGAATTGAGCCGGAGAAGGTTAATGCTAGGCATTTGGGATTTGGTCTGGGGCCGCGAATGAATGCGGCGGGCAGGCTGGAAACGGCGCAATATGCTCTGGATATGCTGACGGCGAGTGATGGACTGGAAGCGCTGGAGGCTAGTGAAAAATTGGAAGAATTAAATATCAAACGTCGTAGTATTCAGGACGAGATTTTTGACGAAGCTTGCCAGCAGGCGGACAATATGACTGATGATCGAGTTTTGGTGGTGAATAGCGGCAATTGGAATCACGGAGTTATCGGCATCGTGGCGTCAAAGTTGGTTGAGAAATATAAGAAGCCAGTTTTTATAATTGGCGAGCGCGGCGATGAGGCTACGGGTTCGGCGCGAAGTTTTGGCGATTTTTCCGCGGCCGATGCGGTTCGTGCGGCTGACGACATCATTATTAAAGGTGGTGGTCATGGAGCGGCAGCTGGCGTGACGTTGGAGACCGAGAGAATTGACGATTTTAGGCGACGAGTGAATGAGTTTTACGATTCGCTGCAATTAAAGAATCAGGAATTATATTTGTTGCCGAGAACTGACGTTGAGATTGACGATTTTTCGGAAATTAATGAGGAGCTGGTTGATAATTTGGCAAAGATGGAGCCGTTTGGCAATGGTAACGCAGAGCCTATATTGAAGATAACCAAAGCGACGGTTTTGAGCGTGAGGAGAATGGGTGCGGATGGGCAACACGTGAAATTGACCTTGCGTGATAAAAATGACATTGCACTGCAGATGTTGGCTTTTAATGTGCCAGAAGAATTTTTCCGTGAAGTGGGCGACGAAGTGTCTGCTTGGTTTCAGCCGACCGTAAATGAATGGCAGGGAATGAAGTCAGTTGAAGGGCGATTATTGCATTTAGCTTAGGCGCAATAGTTGCGTTACTTAGATATATATTGTATAATAAATCCAATAGTTTAAATTTATTTGGAGTGAAGTTCTTGTGAAATCGGAAAAACTTTGGACGCCGTCATCTAAACCTACAGATTATGGCTTTGAGAATGGTCTACAGGTCGCCAAGATTGATAGCGGCTTAAGACAGGGAAAGACTATACAACTTGCTACGCAGGAAGATATGCGTCGCTTGGCTGAGGAATCTTACAATTCAAACCACATGAATAAGACTGTTGAACAACTGAGAGATCAGCGCTATATTCGCGTATTTAGTGGACTGGGTAGAGTTGGGATTGAAGTCGCGATATTTGGTAATGAAAATGCGAATAAGATTCAGGCTGTTTTGTATGGATGGGGAGGAAATTTCCGTCATCCAAACGCAATTCGAGAAGCTGCCGTTCTGGCGTGCGAGAATCCGAATACAGCTATTATGGTTATGAATATGCCAGGAGTGGGTAATTCTGGAATGCTGCCCGAGTCTGTTCGTAAGGAGATACGAAAGACTGGTAGCTACGGTAGCTTAGGGGAATATGTTGGTCCAGTAATTGACCATGTCGCGAAAGATTTCGACGAGGTTAGTGTTGGTGGGCATTCTTTGGGTGGTCGTGTTGCGACGTCGTCAGTTGCTCACATGGAATCTAAGGTTAATGAGCTACGACTATTCGATCCGGTGGGATCGCGTAAAATGGGGATTGTTGCTTTGGGGTGGAATTTCATAGGAAAAGAAGGTGTGGAATTGACACGTTACGGCAAGGAATCATTGAGTCCAAGCGCAAAAGAACTGGGCTTGGAGTTCTTGCAGAGAGAAGATCCTAAAGTTATTGAGGAGGTTGGTAAACTCTCAGGAGAGTCAAGTGTCGAGTTTGCTCCACCGAAACAAGGTTGGTGCCAGCAATTCCTTACTGATCCTTTCGCCTTAAGTAATGATGGCTTATTAGAAGATTTATTGAAAGCCGCGCCAAATGTCCGAAACAATATTATTATATTTGTACCCGAAGGTAGTCATTTGACTAATATGCGTGACATGGCTCGCATTGTCGGTATTGTGAACGGTGAGCCTAAGTCGACAAGCGCCGAAGTCGGACTATATGGAATTTTAAATAACCACACTCACAATGTCATGAACGACCCTACTGTGTTAGCGATTATGTATGGCGCTGATACTAAAGATCTCGCCTTGTCCGCCTAAAGCTTGCAGGGCGATTGCTACATTTGGCTTAGGCGTAATAGTTTCATTACTTACATAGTAGTGTATTATAGTGTAGTAATACTTTTTAAGTAGAGGGTGATTTTAGGAGTTGTGGTAATATGGGAAACTATGAAAATTCTACTGAAGCTTGGCGTAGAGAAGGTTTGACGGAAGGTGAGTTGCGAATAATGGGCGCATTAGCCGTGGAAGCGACTGAAAAGCTTAGAAAAACTACCGTTAGGGAAGAGACTGTCTTATTAGGGAGCGTTCCATTTGGTTCTTGGGATGAATTCGCAAAAGCTGTACAAGAAATGGCTGCACATAGTTATGAGCCTATTCCAGTTGAAATTAATACAAAAAGGCTTATAGCAACAGCATTCCTAGATGACGAAGGAGAAATGTCTGTAGAAGAGCGTTTCGTACCTGAGGAGGTGTTTATAGACTTATCAAGAACGAGGTGTGATGCAGAAGAGGATAGAAATCATAAGTCGTATGAATTCACGTGCCCAGTACTTATGGAACATCCAGATGGAAAGCTCTATCTAACACGCAAGGCGTATGTTATATCGGTAATAGATGTCAACGGTAGCCAAGAAGTGGATTTCAATATTATTTATGGCGGTCTTAACTAAACCTAGTTGGCAAATAGTTTCTTATCTGTTATAATGTTTGCAGTATGGTACAAGTAACACGTAAAGATCAGAAGGAAGCGAACGAAAATATCATTCGTCGTTTCAACCGCAGGGTTTTGCAAAGCGGTGTTTTGGCTCGCGCTAAGAGCGTTATGCGTTTTGAAAAACCAATTTCAAAGACCGAGCGTCGTAAAAAAGCTATTATTCGCCGCGAGCGACGAGCTGAAAAAACGGCAAAAATGCGCCTAGGGGTGCGTTAATGTCTGCGCTAAAAGAGCGCATTACTAGTGAAATGAAAGCCGCTCTATTGAGCGGCGATCGTTTTCGTGGTGATGTTTTGCGCAATCTAAAGGCAGCAATCTTAAACGAAGAAGTTTCTTTGGGCAAGCGAGAAGATGGCTTGGATGATTCTGAAATTGAAAAAGTCGTTGCTCGAGAAGTGAAAAAGCGCGTCGAAAGCGCGGATTTATATCGAAAGAATGACCGTGCGGAGTTGGCGGAACCTGAAGAAAAAGAAGCGGAAATTTTACGAGAATTTTTGCCAGAGCAACTTGGTGAGGTGGAAATCTCAAAGATTGTAGAAGAAGTTATTGCGGGTATGGACGATGTCTCAATTCAAAAAATGGGACAAGTTATTGGCGCGGTAAAAAGTAAAGTCGGCAATGCTGCGGATGGCGCGTTGGTGGCAAAAATTGTTAAAGAAAAACTCACAAAATAGGAGGAAAAAATGATTGTATTTTTTGGGCCGGCGGGTGCTGGTAAGAGTGTGCAGGGGCAGATTTTAGCGGCACGACATGGTTGGCGTTGGCTTAGTGCCGGACAGCTGTTGCGCGATACTCACGATGGCGAATTGATTCATCGTATGCAATCTGGCGAACTGGTGCCGATGGAAACTATCAACGGTTTGATGGGCGAGGCTCTTAATAAAGCTAAGGATATTAATGGCGTAATTCTGGACGGCTATCCAAGGCAATTAGAACAGGCTAAATGGCTGATTGAGTCGCGTTCACATCACGGAAAAGACGTTAAGTTGGTGATTGTGCTGGAAGTTCCGCGCGATGAAATTCTGGAGCGTTTGAGGGTTCGCGGTCGAGTTGACGACACGCCTGAAGCAATTGACAAGCGACTCAGTATTTATCGAGGTGAAATTTACCCAATTCTGGATTATCTAAATGAAAATGGTATTCCAATTGTACATATGAGCGGCGTTGGAACTGTCGGGCAAGTTCATGATGAAATTGAGAAAGAATTAGTTAGCCGCGGCATTGTTGAGGGTGTAAAATGAGCCAATTGATCACTGGAGAAAAAACGCCGCAACAGATGAAAGATATGCGCGAGTGCGGCAAAATGCTTGCGACAATTTATGATGAATTGAAAAAATCCGTAACGGCTGGAATGAGTGAGTTGGATGCTAATGATTTTGTAGTCAAGCGAATTAAAGATTTTGGCGCAGAGGCGACTTATCTTACGGACGAAGTGAAGTTCCCGGGAGTAATTTGTATATCGACGAACGAGCAATTGGTGCATTCTTTCCCGACCGAATATGTTTTTGAAAAGGGCGACGTGGTTAGCTTTGATTTGGTGATTGGCTATCGTGGAATGAAGACGGATAGCGCTTTTACTATGGTTGTCGATGAAGAGCCTAAGGGTGCGAAGAAACATTTATTACATGCAACAGAACAGAGTTTATATGCGGGAATTGACGCGATAACTGGCGATGGAACGCGAGTTGGTGATATTTCAGCGGGCGTGGAGGTTGTGCTGAAGAAGGCTAAGCTCGGTATAATCCGTGAACTAGTTGGTCATGGCGTGGGGCTAAGCATGCATATGGAGCCAGAAATTCCGAATTACGGCAGGCGAGGAACTGGTCCGATGTTGCACGCTGGCGACACAATTGCAATTGAACCGATGGCAAGCTTGGGCGGTGAGAAAATTATTACCGACAGCGACGGCTGGACAATTAGCATGAAAGATGGCAGTCTGGGTGCGCATTTTGAACATACGGTATTGATTACCGAAACTGGCGCTGAAATTCTGACGAAGCTTTAGGCTAATTCACTTGCCAAATTATAGACATAACCTGTATAATGGAGCTTATGCAGGAGCAATCTCGATATGTGGTAGGAATTGATATTGGCACGAAAA
>CAUUAX010000019.1:0-6537 GCA_963543285.1 uncultured Candidatus Saccharibacteria bacterium | reverse complement strand
GCGCTTGACTTCCGCCAAACTTCGCTCCGCCCAAGCATGCGTCCTGGCCAGCGCCTCAACTTGATATTCGTACGGATCAATCAAAGAGGTCAATTCGTCAAACGCAAAAGTAATGTCAGCGCCAATTCCAGCCTGAATTTGCATGGACAATTCTGGCGTAAATTTATGATAAGAGCCGTCCAGATGCGACTTAAACATCACGCCGTTTTCGTCCACCCAAGCATGACGCGACGATTTTTTAGCAATCGCAATTTCTTCATCAACATCAGTACTCATAGCCAAAACTTTCTTAAAGCCAGAGCCCAAACTTAAAACCTGAAACCCACCACTATCCGTAAACGTCGGACCATCCCAGTGCATAAATTTGCCAAGATATCCAGCCTTTTCAATCAACTCATGCCCCGGCTGCAGATATAAATGATAAGCATTCGCCAGCACCGCCTGCGCGCCGACGTCCTTCACCATCTCCGGAATCATCGCCTTAACATTAGCCTTAGTTCCAACCACAATAAACGCCGGCGTTTTAATATCACCATGTGGCGTGTGAATAATTCCCGTTCGCGCCAACGTGTCGTTAAATCGTGAAGTTATTTCAAAAGAAAAAAGTTTTTCCTGCATAATCTGTTTGATTATATCACGAAATGGTCGACGGATCGTTTCGCGACAAGCTAATCACATCGCTACATCGCACCAAATAATATTTATTCTCTTCCGCGTTATTAACTATTAGCACAGGCTCGCCGCAACTAAGTGACAATTCCGACACACTTAATATTCGGCCGTCAATATCTGGCCTATCGTTAATTTCTGGATTCCAGATTACCAAATTATCCGCACGCAGCGCAAATTTTTCAACATATTCATGACTACGCACTTCTTCTAGCGGAACATCATTCCACGAAACCGCATTCAGCAAGTCACCAGGCAAACATCGGTATGCCGAAACTACACATTCACCCCTAAACTCCCGCACTCTGCTAATATCCTGGATTACATTACGAGCGGCGCATTCATACTGACTCAATACATCAAGCTGCTCATTAAGAGGCAATTTATAGAAACACTCATCATTAACTACTTCACTTGCAAAATTTGCAATTTTATGAAGTTCATTTACCGCCATTTTAAGCTCTTCAGCTTCACCATCAAATCCTTCCAAGCGAATAATCTTATCTCTGTCGGGCATCACGTAAATCTTCTTCGGAAAGCCTCCAGATTCATCATCTATCGTCACTTCAATCGCCGCGTAAAATTTATCATGGTAGCTAACGAAACACATCCCATCAATATACGCCCCAGAAATGTCCATAAATTCATACTGTAATTCATTATTTTTCGTAGCATCAGGAGCCAATGCAAAACCAGTCAAACTAACATCGACAACCTCGGGAAACTCAGACAAATGATCATTTAATGTTTGGGTATACTCTCTTGACACTTCATCAAACTCCGACTCGTCAACATAAGAAAGATCCGTCGCTAGCTGCCAAGCGGTCTCTTGAAAATCGTCATTAAAAACCGTTTCAAATAAATCAATAGAGGCTCCTATCTCCTCTTTGTCAATTGACACCATATCAAGCACGTCTTTCATATCCACACAAAAAGTCGCAAATCGATTTTTAATATCAAACATTTCCAATACAGGACGATCATCGCGCCACGTAAAACTCGGTAGCCATCCAGATAAAACCGCAGGATTAGCGTCTTCTATATTATTTTCCCTGCCGTCAATTTTAACCTTATACGCCTGACATTTCACTTGAATTCCGCCATCATATGGAATCTCATTCAAGACATCATTTATCTCATCTATCAAAAGCCGCCTCGACTCCGCATCTTGAATATCACCAACACCAGCAACTTCTTCGATTTTGTCAGCATAGTGACGCAATTTACGCACACATCGAGGAATACCGCTATCATCTGGCAATAACTCTATTGATACAATCGCCTGCTTATCAAGCGGAAAATAATAGTCCTTCTGCGAAGTTTTCACACACAAAGCAGCCATCTCTTTGGTGTAAATCGCAAACGGCGCTGGAATCTCAGAGTCAATTTCCATGGGAGATATCAAATCCGCCACACCCTCAACTGACTGCAAACAATACGAATCATCCTCTTCGGATTGACTATACCCAACAACTCTAACCTTCTCGCCCTCAATATCGCCAGCGTGCGCAGCTTGTTCTATCTCAGCAATTGCAATCTCGTCGTTTTCTTCACCAAGCAATAAATTCGCGCCAGCAATTCGCCTCCAGTCTTCGTCAGAGAATAGCTTAGGAGAATTAGACTCCATATCAGGCTTTGAGCGTTCCATATTAATATATATTATACAACTTTAATCGATATTTACAAGTATAGCCCCTTCCATATGATGTATACTAGAAACATGAGCAATAAAACCCTCGTTGATTTGGACCAGTGGCTAGCCCCGCACAAATCCACAATTCAGGCGCGCGAGAAGTATATTTCTTCGAAGCTGAAAACAGTTTTAAGCGGCAAGACGCCAGCCGAATTCGCGATGGGTTTTTTACATTTCGGACTTCATAAAACGGATACTGGCTGGACGTTTAGAGAATGGGCGCCGAACGCAACTCAGATGTTCTTAGTCGGCGATTTTTCAGATTGGAAAGAGCGTGAGGAATTCTCTTTAAGTCGTAATAAAAACGGCGAATGGAGTATAAACCTTCCTGAAAATTCACTTCGTCACGGACAAAAATATAAATTACGCGTCTATTGGTCTGGTGGCGATGGCTGGCGACTGCCTTCATACGCAAATTACGTCGTTCAGGACGAAAATTCTGTCGATTTTTCCGCGGTCGTGTGGTCGCCAAAAACTCCTTACGATTGGCAATATAAAACCCCGCCCAAGCCAAAAGTTCCTCTGATTTACGAAGCGCACGTTGGTATGAGCAGCCAGAAAGAAAAAGTTGCCGGCTTCAATGAATTTACTACAGAAGTTTTACCGCGAATTAAGGAATCTGGGTATAACACCATTCAACTTATGGCAATCGCCGAGCATCCATATTACGGCAGTTTCGGCTATCACGTCAGCAACTTTTTCGCGGTTTCGTCAAGATTTGGCACGCCCGACGATTTTAAGAAATTGGTTGACACGGCGCACGGAATGGGACTGCGCGTCATCATTGACCTCGTCCACGCTCACGCCGCCAAAAACGAAGTCGAAGGTCTGGGCAATTTCGTTGGCGATCCGACACAATATTTCAAGCCAACAAATCATCCAGAATGGGATTCGCGATTATTCGATTACGGCAAGCCAGAAGTTTTGCATTTTTTGGCAAGCAATTGCCGTTGGTGGCTGGACGAATATCACATTGACGGATTTAGGTTTGATGGCGTAACTAGTATGATTTACCACAACCACGGACTCGGAAAAAGTTTCACTAGCTATGACGATTATTTCCGTGATAATGTCGACAAAGACGCGCTCGCTTATTTAAGATTGGCGAATGAAACCATTCACGCCGTTCGCCCCGACGCCACGACAATTGCGGAGGAAATGAGCGGTTTTCCTGGGCTGGGCGCATCGACAAAGGACGGCGGTCTGGGATTTGATTATCGCTTGCAAATGGGCGCGCCAGATTTATGGATAAAAACCCTGAAAGAGAAAAATGACGAAGATTGGGATTTGGGGCAATTGGCTTACACTTTGAGTTCGCATCGCCCAGAGGAAAAAGTCATCAATTACGCCGAAAGTCACGATCAAGCGCTCGTCGGCGATAAAACGCTGATTTTCCGACTTATTGATAAAAATATGTATTGGCACATGGATAAAATTGACCCAGACCTAACAGTTGAGCGTGGCGTGGCGCTGCATAAGCTGATTCGCTTGATGACCGCGGGGCTGCATGGCGGCGGTTATTTGAATTTTATGGGCAATGAATTCGGACATCCGGAATGGATTGATTTTCCGCGTGAAGGTAATAATTGGTCGTTTAAGCACGCCCGTCGGCAATGGAATTTGCGCGACAATGGTTTCTTAAAATATCAATGGCTGGGAGATTTTGACGCGGCGCTGATGAAGATTATTAGGCAAATTGATAATCCTAATGTTCACCATTTGACGGTTCTCCAATCTGATCATATGGTCAGTTTTATACATGGCGACTTTTTATTTGTTATCAATTTTTCACCCGATAAATCCCACTCAGATTACGCAGTACCCGCAGAAGCTGGCTCTTATAAGTTGGCGTTAAGCAGCGACGATAAGAACTTCGGCGGACAGGAGCGAATAGATCATACTTCCCGTTTTTTCACTTCCCCGGCTGATAATAGCCACAATCTTAAAGTTTACTTGCCAGCCAGAACAGGCATTATTCTACAGAAAGTTGATTAAACTTGACTTAAATATTATCGCGTGATATAAATAACATTGGCTTTTATTGACAAGTCGAGTACATCCTTGTCCGAAAGCGTACTTTGACAAGCAGCCAAAACATGAGGTGAGGTTTTATTACTTTTTAGAGAAAATGGAAAGAGGAATGAAATCTCATCTTGTGTAAAGAACAACAACATGCAAAAGGCGTGTGTGCATGAGGTGAGAAGAGAGGGAGCAATGAGCTCTAGCATCAAGTTTTCCGAGCCCGGCGAACGGATCTATTTCGCTACGTACTGCTTAGAAGCAGTGATGGAATCGGTAAAGACTCTGAGCGAAAGCTGGGATGGCCTCGATAACGAGACCGAAGACCTAGAAGCGTACTTAAACACCGTGCGACTACGCTGGATTGACTGGGGTGAGGGCGGCGGCAACTGCCCTTATGGGCTAGAGAATATCATGACTCTAGCGGAAGCTGTTATCGGCCAGATGGCCGTAGTAGAGGTTGAGTCTGCGCGCGTCAAACCGGCTAAGGAGAAGGGTAATCCCGAGCCTGTGTCCTTGCTACTGGAAAATATTCAGAGGGACGTCAGGAGTTTTCTCTACGTCATGGCGTGCGATCTTCTCGACATCACGAGAGATCGAGTGGACGACATAGGAAGAAGTCTTCCTAAGAACAAGACCAAGCTATGTAGTTCTGTTTTGGATTGCAAGGCGCTGATCCCTCCAATCAAGAAGGGGCTTTGCTGTCGCGACGGCAAAAATAGGCTGATGAGCTCAACAGACTCCAAACAAGTCTATGAGCTGGAACAAGCCATAGAAGCACTAAAGTGGCTTCTAGAACAACCAGGGTGCGACGCGCTTAAAGCGCTGGGTTTGCGTCCATAAAAATACGCAGCTCATCTTGAAGTAGTGACGAGTTGTTCTTTTTTTAAAGACTGCTTGTCACTTCATTGGAAATTATTAAGTCCCAACTGGGGCTGTTTTTTATTCTATTGACTTTTTTACTTATGTGTGATATAAATAGTACTAGCTTTTACAGACAATCCCGTCAGTAAAAGTCGCCCTTTGAACTTCACCTTTGAGAGGAGGTGAAAAAATGAGCACTTCAGACAACTGCGCGACAGATGATATTAAGGTACATGAGGTAAACCGGAAGGTTTACTTAGCCTGTCTTGTCGCCTTACTCCTGCTACCGGTCGCCATCTTCGGCTTCTATGCCTTAGACCCGGATCTGTTCGCATCGCTAGTGGAGCTAGTTTCGTCAAAGTTAGCAGCAATGCTAGCTTACGTAACTATAGTTACTCTTGTGATGAGCATATGCCGCCTCGACAAGAGGGTCGCCAGGTGTATCCAGAAGATTATCAAGCTTCAGAAGGAGCTTGATAAGTCCAAGGACAAGAACGGCGAACTTCAAGATGCGCTTGCTGAATCCGAACACAAGCGCAAGAAGGCCGAGGATCGCGCCAACGCATACAAGGCGCTGCTCTCCAAAGAGCAGCGTCAAGATGAAGAGGCACTGGAGATTGCTAACGCCGCAAACCGCTCCCGATAAGGTGAGTGACGTTTGCACCAAGGGCACCCCGCCCGCCTAATAGGAATAGCTCGCTGAGACTTAGGCCTCGGCTTGAGCCTTGGCGGGCTATTTCTATTGGCATAAAATTTGTTACACTAGATATTGTGAAGAAAACAGTACCAAAATTCATTGAGCAATCATTAGCCCGAGTCGCTAATCTTTACAGCTTTGAGCCAGAGCATCATCTGGAGAAAATTGACGAAAGTTTGACACCAAATATGCGAGCTTTGCGCCTGGCTATGACGATTGCCGAGCAGCTACTGAGTATGGGCGTGGTGGCGCGCGATGTGGTTCGTATGGCGCAAGGAATCACGCGGACATATTGCCGCAGACCCGTTCATGTGGACGTGAGCTACACTTTGGTGACAATTTCTCAAGACCGCGGAGTTAGCCATGAGCCTTTGACGATGGCGCGAGTTATCGTTCCTGACGACCCTAATTATCAATTGATTCAAGCATTGCAATTATTAGCCCTCGACATCCGCCGCAAGCAGCTTTCCCTGGAAGAAGCCGAGGAGCGATTGCAACAAATACTCAAAAAACCCACCGAACATTCCCGACTAGTCGTTTACGCGGCGGGCGGATTAGTGAGCGCGGGTTCTGTTATTCTGTACGGCGGCAGTTT
>CAUUAX010000018.1:0-7810 GCA_963543285.1 uncultured Candidatus Saccharibacteria bacterium | reverse complement strand
GGATGCGAAGCCGTCTTCATTAATCCAAACAATCCAGAAAACCACACAATTTCCAAAACTGCCGCAAATTTCACCACTGCGGGTAATTGATTCTCTTCCGCTCGAAAAGTCTCAACCGCCAAATAAATCAGTAATATTGGCAAGGCGTACGCGGTGTAACCAATAGTTTTTACGGTCGCCATATCAATCCATTGTAAAACTGGACCACCGACGCCAAACCATGATACGACGAGCAGTAGAGACAAAAGAATAAGCATCACCGCGCCAACTTGTGACCAAAAACCCGCCGGCAAACTATGCTGCGGCTTGGCTGGTGTAGATTTTTTCGTGCTCTTTCGTTTTTTTGCCATAATCGTTTTTATTATACACTGATTTTACACTTATTAACAGATGTAAAATCAACTTAATACGCTTGGTATTATAGCATAATTCACCAGTAAAATCAATCAAGAACCCTAGTACGGGCGAGTATTCTGTCGCTCTCTGGCTTTTGTGTCGTTTGCTTCAGTATCTGGTACTTGACGCTGCGGGAAACGGCGACGTGGAGCAGTTGGAAGAGTCATTTTTGACTCGCCCGAGGCAGGCCTCTTACCGCGCGCTGGCGATTTTGAAACAGAATGAGCTGGCGTAACTTCCGACTTTACAGACTTCAATCCGCCAACTTCATTTATCACTGGAATAACAATTGGTGTTCGGCGAGTCTGATCGTACAATATATGCGTAATCTCATCTTTAATTTCTTTTTTGATCACGTCCAAATCATATTTGCCAGAAAAACTACGTGCCGCTTTTTGCTTCAAGTATTGGCGAATCATGTTCATTAATTCTTCAGAGTCGCGCAAGTAAATAAATCCACGAGAAATAATATCTGGGCTGGTCAATAATCGTCCCGTGCCACGCTGTACGGTCAATACTACAACAAACATTCCCTCTTGCGACATGTGAATGCGGTCTTTCAGTACAACCTCAGAAACAACAGCACCAGTATCATCGTACATTACGCCACCAACGTGAATTCGCCCAGCCTTCTTTGCTTGCCTTTCAATATCAATTTCAATAATATCTCCAGCATCACACACAAAAATATTCTTACGAGGAATTCCGCATTCTTTTTCCGCTAACCTGGCATTATGTACTAGCATATGGAACTCACCATGAATTGGCATGTAGTAAGTTGGGTTAAGCGCGTTGATCAATTTGACATGATCGTCATAATATCCATGACCCGACAAGTGTAATGGACCGATTCCCGTCAAGTGAGTTTTGCCGTTCTGAATGACGTCAGAACCTTCACGCATCAGACCATCAACCGTTCGCACCACGCTTTTTTCATTGCCAGGAATTGGATTTGAACTAAACACCACAACGTCCGAACCCTTAATTTTCATATATTTATGAGCGCCCGTCGCCATGCGATTTAAGACGGCGTTAAATTCACCTTGCGAGCCAGTACAAACTACGGCAATTTGATTATCTGGTAATTTAACAATATCTTCCATCTTCATGATGGTGTCTTTAGGAATCTTAATCGTCCCCGAACGCAGCGCCACTTCCAGGTTTTGAATCATCGAGAATCCAGCAAACGCCACCTTGCGTCCGTGTTTATGAGCCTCTTCCAAAATTAATTGCAAGCGATGCACCTGCGATGAGAAACAACTTAAAATCACTCGACTATTGCTAAACTTGTCCATCACCTGACCGATGGAATACTGAATATCAAACTCTGTGTGCGTGTGCGTGCCAGCCGACTCACAGTTGGTCGACTCGTTCATAAACATCAAAATGCCTTCTTTTGAAGCCACTTCCGTAAGTCGCTCAAGGTCAAACTTTTGACCATCAACTGGACTTTCCTCAAATCGCCAGTCACCAGAATCGACAATCACACCCATTGGAGTTCGGATAATCACCGCCGTAGAATCAGGGATTGAGTGGTTAACTCGCACCAACTCGATTGAAAAATGCTTAGAAACTTGAACAATTTCGTGACTCAGCGGATCCATCACTCGATAATCCGGCTTGAAATCCACTTCTGAATCGTCCATCGTTCGATCGAGCATGCCAATCGTAAATTTAGAGCCATAAACTGGCGCTGGAATACGATGAATAAAGTGGCGGAACGAACCAATATGATCAAGGTGCCCGTGCGTAAATACGTGTGCCTTAATCTTATGCTTATTCTCTTCCAGCCAAGTAATATCCGGCGTGATGTAATTGATGCCTGGATAATCACTGCCTGGGAACAGAAAGCCCATATCTACGATGATAATCTCATCATCATATTCGATGGCGTTCATATTCTTACCAATTCCCATTTCGCCCACGCCACCAATTGGAATAATCCGAAGTTTTGGCTGACCGCCGCGAACAGGTTTTGGTTGCATTTTGGCGCTAAACTGCTCACCGCCATATCCGTTGTAAACTGACTTGTTTACTGGAATATCAATCAAGTGCTGTGAAGCCCTGAGATTGACATTCTCACTTGTTCGTCGCTGAGCTCGGAAAACTTCACCCTTACGAGTAGTTGTGCTATTCAAAACTGCATTGTTGCTTTTCTTTGACTGCGGACGCTTATTGGCGTCGTCTTTTTGCGGTGTTGATAGTCGCCGCTGACCCATATTGTTATACTCCTTTTTTATTACAATATAATTCAAAAACCAGGTATAGAGGTGAACTGATGTAAATTCCTCTAGTTAGTACTCTTATATTAGCAAACCGCTCATTTTTTGTCAAAGAACAATGTTTTATAACAGAGGTCAATTAATCATCGCCATCCACCGACGTGTGTGCGAATTTACGCTTGCCACGATAAGCGAAGAAGCCGATTGTCAATAAATTAGCCACCAACAAGAATCCAGCCAAAACCCACATACTGCCACCGTAAAATGCGTTATCTAGCCCGCCCGAAATAGCCTGGCGCAATGCGCGAATCGAGTAAGTCATCGGCACTAGCGGATTAATTGCTTGGAAGAATCCGTTGGCAGTTTGGATTGGGAATGTTCCCTCGCTGGAGCCCAATTGAAGCACCAAAAGAACCATCGCTAGGAATCGTCCTGGATTGTCCAAAACAGTCACCAAAAGCGACACAATCGACATATACGCAAACGACGTCAGATAAATTGCCCCGATGAAATGCGCTGGATGTTCTGGAGTTAGTCCTAAGAAAAACACCATCACCAACATCAAAATCGTTGCTTGCATAAAGGCCGCCATGCCAGCCACCGAAGCTTTAGATAGCCACCAACGAATCGCACTTTCCTGCTCAGAAAAAGTTTTGCGAATCGGATAAATAACGTTCAGGACAATTGCCCCAACGAACAAACTTAGCGACAAAACATACGGCGACAAAGCGTAGCCATAGTTCGGAACATTACCCTTTTCGATCATTTCCGACTTCACTGGATTTGCAATTTGCTGCTGAGTCGTAGCGCCAGTTGGTTGAATTTTTATGCGATTAGAAGCGTCCGCCAATTTATTCGCCAGCGTATCTGCGCCGTTTGCCAGTTGCGAAGTTCCATCAATTAACGCGCCCGAGCGACTTTCTAATAAACTCGCGCCATTCGCCAATTTTTGACTGCCCGATTTTGCTTCGCTTAAGCCGTTTGTTAAGCTTGCCGAGCCCGCCAATAATTGATTATTCGCAAATCGCACGCTGTTATAGCCGTTAAATGCGGTGATTGCGTTTGGCGCCAATTGATTCACGCCGTTATTCAATACAGAAACTCCAGCCTGAAGTTGCGTTTGTTGCGCCAATAATTGCTGAGTTAGCGCTTGAAGATCTTCACGTAGCGTCTCCATCTGCGCGCTAATTGTCTGAATTTTCGTGAATGCCTGAGAAATATTGCTAATTTGCGGCAAACTTATCGTCGTCGTAGAATTGCCACCAGGAGCGGCTGCTTGCGCGCCCAAAGTCCGCAAAGTATCGCCCGCCGCCGACAAGTCGGACTCCGAAGCTCGCATTGTTTGCGCCAAAGTTTGCGCGTCCGTTTCTACCTTGTTTTGCTGAGCCACGAGCGCTGGCGATGGATTGCTCACGCTGGTATTTAACTGATTTATGCCTGATTGCAATTGCTTCATACCGTCAGATAATTGCGACAATTGAGATTCGGTCGGCAAATTGTTCGATAATTGCCCCAACCCCGCCTGCAATTTACGAGAGCCGTCGCTAAGTTGCGCCAATCCGCCAGCCAAGGATTGCTGGTTTACTGCCAACTGTTTCACGCCGCCAACGTATGTTTGTGCGCCAGATTGCAATCGTCCTAATCCGTCGTGCAAAGTTGATGCGCCGTTAGCTGCCGTATCCAGCCCTATTCCAAGCTTGTCCAAATCCTCCAAAATTCCCTTAGCGTACGCCTGAGTGATTTGCTCAGACACCGAAGATTTAACCTTGGCGGCAGCTTGATTACTGACTAGCGAACCGATGTAGTTTTTCGCTGGCGTGGTCGTAAAATTAATAACCGCTTGCTGGGGTTCAGATTCGGTAATTGATGACACTTTCTGTGAAAAGTCGTGCGGAATAGTTACCACTGCATAAAAATGCCCGCTATTCACGCCTTCGTCTGCTTGTTGCTTACTAACAAACTCCCAACCCAAATCGTGATTATCTTTCAGTTTTTTCTCGACAGATTCGCCAACATTCAGCGATTTACCATTTAAGCTGGCGCCCTTATCTTCGTTCACAAACGCCACCGGCAAGTTTTTTGTTTGTCCGTACGGATCCCAAATTGAGCCTAGGAAAAATCCACTATATAAAATCGGGATAAACGAAATCACAGCCATGGATATCAGCAATATTTTATTATTAAACAAATGCTTCCACTCGGCTCGTAACATCTTATTTTTAATCATGTGCGACCTCCTTTGCGACATCTTCCAGCGTCACAGTTTTCAAATATTCACTCCACTTTTCCTGCGCTTCAGAAAAAACCTTTTCTATCATATTCATGCCAATTTCCACCTGGCGAGGACGTGATTGAAAAACTCTCTCAACAATTCCCTGAGGTTGGAAAAATGGCGACTCTCCTTCAATTGCAAGGACAACATCATGCAACGTAACTTCGTTCATTTTTCTCGCTAAAATAAATCCGCCGCCAGTTCCCTGAGTTGAAGTGATTAGCTTTGCTATTACCAATTTCCGACTGATTTTCTTCAAGTACGTCGGCGAAACCAGCATCTTTTCAGCCAGCGCATCATTAGTTACCGGCGTCGTCCTTTTCGGATCCGCCAGAATTGCCATAATGCAGCACGCTTGTTCAACAGCTCCCGATAATCTCATACAAATCCTTTCTCGACTTAGATATAATAGATATCGACTATCCACTATACTACGCCTGGGAAACTTTTGCAAGAAAATAATCTAATTAAGCGCCGCTATTATTCTTCACAAATTCCACAGCCTGAATAAAATCGTCAATTAAAGTCTGACGCATACCGCCGTTATAAAGCGCAGCGGCTGGATGATATAACGGAATCACTACGAATTCAAGCTCATGCAGGCGCACTTTACGTGGACGACCGTGCTCTTTACTGATCTGTAATCCCGGAATAAATCCACCGCCGCTGTGCCGCCCTAAGGTCAGAATAGTCTTTGGCTGAATGATTTCTAATTGCCTGAGTAAATATGGCCAAAATTGACGCTTTTCCTCTGGCAATGGGTCGCGATTATTCGGTGGACGATATTTAACAATATTAGTAATATACACATCTGACCGTTGCAGATTAGCAGACTTTAGCATCTCATCAAGAAATTTTCCCGCAGCACCGACGAACGGCTTGCTCTGCAAATCTTCATTCTTCCCCGGCGCCTCGCCAATAAAAACGATATCAGCATCAGGATTTCCATCGCCCATAACTAATTGCGTCGCCTGATCCGCCAAATCCGAGCAAACCTTCTCTTTCACGATTTCTTCCGCCAACGCATCCAATTTAGCCTGCTTGTCCATATATTTATTCTATCAAAAAACGCCCCGCAAGAAACGAGGCGCTTCTGATATTTAGTAAAACTATTTATTTACCTTGTTTACCAGTATAGTTCCTAGGTTATTTAATTCATCGCGAATTTCACCCTCTTCTGCCAGCTTCTGTATTCCTGATGTCCATTCATTAATAGGCTTCTGAATCGCAGTAAGACTGTCATAAAATTCACTCATGTAATTGGAGTCATACTTTTTATAATCACTCTTCATTTCTACAACCTTCGGTAGCATCTCTTCGACTTTTTCTAGCTTGGTAGTGAAATCTCTAATAAACTTTTTATTAGTTTCGTTCTTAGCGTCAACATTCTTAAGATTCTGTCGAGCCTTCCTAATTGTGCTTTCTACGCTAGAAAAGTCAGAGCTATTTCTGCCGTCAGAAAATTCAATTATCACCGGCATAATCTTCTCGTATACTTCTCCAAAAGCATCTACGGCTGTATTGAACTTTTCTAGTTTGCTCTTTAGAGCCTCATACTTTTCGCGAACCTCTTTGTCACCAGTGACGGCCTTCATCTTACCTATCTCTGTCAATCTGTCATTAATTTCGCTCTTTGTTTTAGTGAGCTTATCACGATTGGATTTCAATGAAGTCTCAGTTTCTGAAGTGGAGATGTACGAAAGCGACGAGGCTGCCTTATTGTATATCTCGATTGTATCGTTCACTTTGTCTACAGCAGCTTTATAATCTGCCTTGCTTGGACCACTTAGCAACAAGACAGCTAGGACTACACCAACGATAATTACAACTAGTCCAATTATTCCGCCGATGATTCCCCACTTGGCACCTTTACTCATTTTCTTTTTTGGTGGCATTTGGTATGGAGTTCCCATGACTGGTTGTTGTGGAAGTTGTTGTTGTGGTTGAGACTGCTGAGCCTGAGGTTGTTGTGGAGCCTGCTGGAATTGTGGCTGAGGCGGCACTTGAGGCTGTGGTTTATTGTTGTTGTCGTCCATAAATAGTAGTCTCCTGACTTTTATACTTTTTGTCATTATATCGCTATAGCTTAATTATAGTCAAATAAAACACCCCGATTTCTCAGAGTGCTTTATTTTTAGCTACAGATTATTTATTAGCTTTTTCTTCCAAAACTTTCTCAAAATCATCAATAGCCTTTTTCCATTTTTCTACAGCGTCAGTATTGAAATCCGTCTTTGGAGTCTTTGGTGCTTTTGGTAGCGATGATCTTGATTTTGTATTTTTAGCATATTCTACAATTGCCACATAGTACTGCTTCATTTCTGTGTAATAATTCTTCCAGTCCTTACCATATTTGGAGGCTAGCTTATTTTCAGATTTTGACATCTTATCCAAATAATCTATACAGTCTTTTGTCTCGGAATCCAGACGCTTCTCGAAATTTTCTTTAGATTCTCGGAGGTATTTACTTACATCAGGAGATTTGCACTTTTCATAAGTCTTGTCTTCTGTAAGAATAACCAGAAACTCTAGATACTCTCTCGCGCCATTATTCCAACTATCCACATACTTATCATACGCTGCCTTCACATCCTTATCGCGAAGCGCTTTATGAGAGCTCATTTTCTTATTAAGATTATTGATTTTCTCGATGGCTTTATATATTTTATCTTTTGTGTTTTTAGTGCCAGCACCATTCTCACTTATAAAAGCATCTCCTACATCAAGACCGGTAAACTGTGAAAGCAGGTCTTTATAATCCGCCTTGCTTGGACCACTTAGCAGTAAGACAGCCAGAACTACACCAAGGATAATTACGACTAGTCCAACTATTCCGCCGACAATTCCCCACATGGCACCTTTGCCCATTTTCTTTTTTGGTGGCATTTGGTATGGAGTTCCCATGACTGGTTGTTGTGGG
>CAUUAX010000017.1:0-10352 GCA_963543285.1 uncultured Candidatus Saccharibacteria bacterium | reverse complement strand
TAATCATTTTTTGGATAGGGATGGATATGCCAAGAACCTCGTAAATGCCAACGCGACCCTTGAATCCGTTATGTCCACATTCATCGCAGCCTTCTGGGTTCGGCCTCCATAATCGTTCAATTCCTGAATCTGTTGATCCCATAGGTGTGTCACCGCCAATTTTATCCTCAAAAGCCTGTTCTTCGAGATTATGAATTTTTTTAATCGACTCGGTGTTTATCTTAAACATCTCGGTGATATACTTTATTTCTTCCTCGTTTGGAGTGTATTCTTGTCGACAGTTCATGCAAAGTCGCCTAACTAGTCGCTGTCCGATCACTGCCTTCACGGTTGAAGCGATCAAGAATGGCTCAATTCCCATATCTAGCAGACGCGGCAAACATGTCGCAGCATTATTTGTGTGTAGAGTGGAGAATACCAAGTGTCCGGTCAGCGCTGCTTGAACACCAAGGTTTGCGGTTTCGCCGTCGCGAATTTCTCCGACCATGATGATATTTGGGTCTTGGCGAAGTAGCGCCCTTAGTCCTGATGCGAAGGTCATCCCGGCCTTGGCGTTGGTCTGGGTTTGATTAACTCCTGGGATTTTATATTCTACTGGGTCTTCAATTGTGGAAATATTGACATCTGGAGTATTGAGTTCTGATAGAATACTGAACAAGCTGGTCGATTTTCCCGAGCCGGTTGGTCCAGTCACCAGGATCATTCCGTTCGGCTGAGCCATTGCGTCTTTTACGGTTGCGAGCGACAAGCCCCAATAGCCAAGCTGATCCAGTTTAACGGCCTGGTTCGATTCGTCCAAAATACGCATGACCACTTTTTCGCCGTCAGCGATTGGCAATGTCGAAACACGAAGCGCGTATTGTTTTCCTGAAACTTTTATCTTAAATCGGCCGTCCTGTGGTACGCGGCGTTCGTCAATTTTCAGATTGGAGAGAATTTTAATGCGGCTCACCAAAGCGCCATGAACGTTTCGTGGCAATTTGTTAACTTCCTTTAAAACACCGTCAATTCGGTAACGAACCTGAACGTAATCTTCGCGCGGTTCAATGTGAATGTCGGAAGCGTTGGATTTTATGGCATATTCCAGTAGCAAATTAACAGTTTGGGCAATTGGTGAATTTTCCGCAAAATCATCTTGGCTAACATTTTGGTCCTCGGCGGAAGCGTCTTTTTGCACCGCAATAACTTCGTCAAGCTCGGCGTTAATATTGCCGCGATAATTTTCCAAACAGTCCAAAATGTTGCTTTTTGTCGCTAGGAAAACCTTAGTGTTGTAGCCAATTTCTTTCTGAATAAAGTTCAACGCCTGCACGTCGTCTGGGTCTTCCATTGCAAGCGACAAGCTGTCGTCCTCATTTTTCTCAAAAAGCACAACATTATACTGGCGCGCGATATGTTCAGGAATTCGTTTCAACACATCTTCGGGAATATCCTTTGGCTCAATTCGCACGAAAGGCACGCCGATGTAATCGCCGATCAACTTTGTTAAATCTTCTTCAGAAATGACTTTTTGTTCAATAGCGGTTTCTTGTAATGTTTGCTTCGACCGTTCAGCGATCAATTTCAAATCAGCAAGCTGCGGCTCATCAACAACCCCACCTTGTTTCAGAATGCTCTCAATTGTCTGGTCTGAAACACGCATAACTCTTATGGTTATTGTACTATTATCGCCAAAAAAAAGCTAGCATAGTATAATATAAGAGTGAATATTTCTAGTGAAGAGAAAATGCGAGAATTGGGCGCGGCAATTGGTCGGGCTGTTTCTGGCGGGGAAGTTCTGGAATTGGTCGGTGATATTGGCGCGGGGAAAACCACATTGACGAAGGGAATTGCGCAGGCTTTAGAGATCAATGAGCCAGTTCAGAGTCCAACTTTCACGATTTCGCGCGTGTACGATTCACCTCGCGGTCTGAGTTTGGCGCATTACGATTTTTATAGATTGGGAAATGCTGGAATTATGAGCGAGGAGATCCGCGAAGTGGCGGCTTCTAATTCGGTGGTTGTAGTTGAATGGGCTGGCGCTGTTGACGATGCATTGCCGAGTGATCGGTTGGTGATAAAAATTACCGCGATTAGCGAAGAAGGGCGGCTTGTGGAATTTTATCCTGGCGGCAAAAAATCTGATGAACTTTTGGGAAAAATAAAGGAGAATATGGCGTGATAATTTTATTAGACACTTCAACATCAACATGTTTTTTGACAATAGTCAATGGAGAAAATCGTCAGGATTTTGAATGGGAAGCTGGGCGAACGCTGGCGCGTAATTTGTTGAAATTTTTGGAAGAAAAGACTGGCGATTTGCATCTGATAAGCGGCATTGGCGTGATGAAAGGACCAGGAAGTTTTACGGGGCTGAGAATTGGTTTGACGGTTGTGAATACCTTGGCGGACAGCTTGAATATTCCTATTGTTGGTGTGATGGGTGATAATTGGCGTGATTTGGCTTTGGATAAATTACGTTCTGGCGAGAATGAAAAAATTGTTATGCCAGAGTATGGTGCTGCTGCAAATATCACTGCGCCGCGAAAATAATTTTTATCGCCCAAACCGTCAAAACCGTGTATAATTAAATTACGGCGGTTTGTGATTTTTGATTCGCCGGATTAGATAGTTTGAAGTTGATTGGCTGTTGATATTTTTCCTTGAGACGAACACTCAGGGGCGGCTGATCGGAAAGGAATGATAATGATAGAAGTAATTATTGCCGCGGCTGTTGGAGCTGGCGCGGGCGCTGCTGGCCTTGTTGGATATCAGCGAACTCGTCAAATTAACGGTAAAAATCAGATTGAACGAGATCTGGCAGATGCGAAAACTAAGGCGAGCGACATTGTTCTTAAGGCTAAGGACGAGGCGCTTAAGATTGAAAATGAACGTCGCAAGGAATGGCAAAAGACCGAAAATCGTTTGGCGGATCGCGAGAAGACTCTGGACAATAAGCTGGAAGAGCTTGATCGACGAGCAGAAAAATTGCGCGCGCATGAGGATGAAGTTGATAATCTTAAAAATGAAATTCGCGATATTCGCACACGTCAACAGGAAAAGCTTGAAAAAATCGCTGGATTGAAGAAAAAAGATGCTGCCGATAAGTTAATGCAGATGACTGAGCGCGACATTAAGCAGGACTTGGTCGGTTTGGTGTCGAAATTACAACATGACGCAATGGATGATGCCGAAGAACGAGCGCAAATGATCCTCGTGACCGCAATGGAACGAATGAGTAGCGAAGTGACTGCTGAGCGCACAGTGACTGCGGTCAAGTTGACTGATGACGAGATGAAGGGTCGAATTATTGGTAAGGAGGGGCGTAATATTCAGGCGCTGCAGCGCGAAACTGGTGTCGATATTTTAGTTGACGATACACCGGGCATGATTATTTTGTCGAGTTTTGATCCTGTTCGTCGACAAGTGGCTCGCTTGAGTCTTGAGATGCTGATGAAGGACGGTCGTATTCATCCTGCACGTATTGAAGAGGTGGTTGCTAAAGCTAAAAAGCAGATTGAAAAAGAGGTTCGACAAGCTGGTGAAGACGCTATGCGCGAAACTGGCGTGTTTGGGATTCCGAAGGAAATGCTGTTGCTTCTTGGCGAGCTGAAGTTTCGTACCAGCTTCGGGCAGAACGTTTTGAAGCATTCAACAGAGATGGCGCAAATTGCTGGAATGATTGCTGAAGAAATCGGCGCGGATGTGCGCATTACAAAAATTGCTACACTTCTTCATGATGTTGGTAAAGCTGTATCGCATAAAATTGAGGGTAAACACCATCATATTGGTGCGGAATTAGCTCGTAAATATGGTATGGACGAGAGGATTGTTCACGCAATCGAAGCGCACCACGATGATATAGAAGCGACAACTCCAGAGGCAATTATTGTTCGAGTTTGCGACGCGGCTTCGGCTGCACGTCCGGGTGCTCGTAATGTTTCGGCTGAGAATTTTGCGGAGAGAATGCGCGATTTGGAAAATGTCGCCACGAGCTTTGAGGGAATTGATAAGGCTTACGCGATTTCTGCTGGTCGTGAGGTTCGCGTAATTGTGAAGCCTCAGACGATTGATGATTTGTCGGCGATTAAATTGGCGCGAGATATTGCGACGAAAATTGAGTCGACAATGCAATATCCTGGCACGATTAAGGTTAACGTGATTCGCGAAACGCGAGCAATTGAGTTTGCTAAATAATGAAATTTACAGATGAAGAGCGACGGGCTTGGTTGGCAAGTTTGGATAGGCGTTTTTCTAGTGCGGCAGTGCTGATTGAAAATGAGCAGGGCGAACTATTGATCGTCAAGGCTGGTTATAAAGACCATTGGTCGCTGCCTGGTGGCATTGTTGACGCTGGAGAATCTCCGTTGGAAGCGGCGGTGCGCGAGGTGAAAGAAGAAGTTGATATTCAAGTCGACCCTAAGGATCTGAAACTTGCCATGGTTGCGTCACGTCATTCTGATGAGTTTTTGACACATCAATTTGTGTTTTTTACAAAGTTAGAAAACGATGCTTTTTCTGAGATAAAATTGCAGGAATCGGAAATTGTGGCTAGTAAATTTATTGCCAAAAATGAGGTTGATTTTGAAGATATGTCGCTGCTCTGGGCAATCAGATTTTGGGCAATTGATAAATTCGGTTACGTAAATACGAAAATTATTGATAATGACGGCGTGAAAAAAGAAGTTGTAGAATTTTTTGCGCCGATGATTGGAGGGAAATAATGGGAATATTAGTTATTAGTCGGCACGGTGAGAGCGAGTGGAATCTGCTCGGTAAGTGGACTGGCTGGACGGATGTTAATTTGACGGAAAAGGGTCATAATGACACAGTGCGACTGGGCGCTTTATTGAAAGGTTTGTCATTTAATGAAGCTTACACTTCGTCATTAAAACGCACACAACAAACTTTGGCGGCGCTACTCGAAGGGTGTGGCGTCGAAAATCTACCAACAACGCATGCAACTGAGTTAAATGAGCGTGATTATGGCGATTTGACTGGAAAAAATAAATGGGAAGTTAAAACGAAGATTGGCGAAGAGGCTTTTAATGGTATTCGACGCGGTTGGGATTATCCAGTGCCGGGCGGCGAAACTTTGAAAGATGTTTATGCGCGGGTTGTTCCATATTTTGAGCAAGAGATTTTGCCGAAATTGCAGAATGGTGAGAATATTTTATTGGTGGCTCACGGCAATTCTATTCGGGCTTTAATTAAACATCTTGACCAAGTTCCAGAAGCCGAGATGGCGAATGTAGAGATGCCATTTGGTCAATTGCTGGTTTATACGTTCGAGCCCGGTCAATCTTTGCCAATCAAAAAAGAAGTATTGTCGGTCGAGATTGAAGCCGTGAATGCTTAGCTGTTGTATTTTTAGTGATCTCTTTTAAGTTTTATGGGATTTTCCTGTACTTATTCAGCGATATATGTTAAGATAGATCAGAGCGAATGATAGAGATATCTTCGGGGTGTGGCGCAGTTGGCTAGCGCGCGCGGTTTGGGACCGTGAGGTCGAAGGTTCGAGTCCTTTCACCCCGACCAATTGAAATCATTCAATGTATTAAAATAACTGGTAGAATGCCAGTTATTTTTTATTTTCGTATAGTCCAATAGTCAAGTCGCCGTCATGGAACTCTTGCTTTAATTGCCAATAGAGCGGAACTTGTTTTTTATATTCGTCATATGTTTTTTCGCGGAGAATAAGCCAGATTCTTGGAGATTTTACTAACTCCAAAGAACTAATTTCTGGAGTATTCAATTTTTTAATTAATCCCCATTCGCCAACCCAACCTAGCTCTTCTTTCGGCTTCAGAAGTATAATTTCTTTATTTGTGCGATTGTAATAGGAAGTGTGAAAATAAGTGTAGATCTCGCCAGAAATAATAGCATCACTACTCTGGATATTTTCATTTATATGATTCATGGCTGTGTTGGTATTATTCCAGGACGATTCTGCGATATTTTTACCGCCGATATGCCACATATAATGACCGATAAATAATGTCAGAACAATAGATATTCCAATAGACCACCATTTTTTATTAGAAAAAATAAGCCCGATGAATACCGCAATCAAGCCGTAAAACGCCGGTGCCGAATAAGTGAAATATCGATCTAAGTAAACTGGTCGACCCTGGCTAAGTATGTAAACGATGATCATTGGCAGCAGCAACCAAATTGTTAAAATCCAAATTGCTGCTTGGTATTTTGGGTGTTTTTTGGCTAGGATGAATGAAAGTACGGCTATAATTGGTGGCAGTAACAATCCAAAATAGCGGACAATCCTGTCGTCGTAAGTCAAGAACATTGATAGTGTTGTCGGGATGGTAAATTTAGTGACTTCGGGGATCCAGAAGCCGCCGCTTACCCGGCTGGTTTGGGAGATCATAACTGGTAGCCAGGGAAGGAATAGTAAAAAGCATGTTCCTGCGGCAAGCCAAACGTTTTTGTCTTTAAATATATTTTTTATGGCAGTGTGATTTCCGCCAAGTTTTAGCCAAATATAAACAAAATGCGCCGGTAATATGAGCGCTAGAAAATACTGTGTATAAAGACCGAGTGCTACTAAAATTCCATATAGCGCCCACCAGAACTTCTTATTTTTGTGCTCGACTGCCACGACGAATGCGTAAATCATTGCTACGGCCAAAAGTGCTGCTAGTGCATACATTCGGGCTTCGTCGCTATAGCGAATTAAGAATGGTCCTAGTGCTGCCAAAAAACTTCCAAATACGGCGATTCTTTTAGAGAAAAGTTTTTGGAGTAATAGAAATAATAGGGCAATCGTCAGAACTCCGCACGTAACGCTAAATCCTCTGAGCGAAGCTACGGAATTGCCGAAAATCGATTGCCAAACGTGCATGATAACGTAATAAAGCGGCGGGTGGACATCCGTGGTTGTGATGGCGATAATTTCTCTGATTGGCTGCTGAATGATGGCCGCCGTATATCCTTCGTCATGCCAAATATCGGCTTTTGTTAAATAGGTAAGTTGAACGTTGATGGCTAAAATTAAGATTGGAATTAGCCAAATCCAACCGGGCATTTTATAAAGAAATGCATATAGCTTTTTAAGATATATACGGATTTTTTTCATGAATTATCTGGATAATTTTAACGCTATCTCTCTCGCTTTATTCGCTAAAGTATCGTCAATTTTTTCCAGCCCCGAATCTGCGCTTACGCCGCGTCGCTCTAGTGCCTCGCCAATAAGAAAGTCTGCAATCTGTGGGTTTTTAGGCAAAATCGGGCCGTGGAGGTAAGTGGCAATGATGTTGTTATAGCGAACACCTTCGTTTGCGTCGGTCATATTATTGCCGGCGCCTTTAATAACTTGCCCAAGAGGTTTGGTAGTCTTATCTAAGAAAGTTTGTCCGCTGTGATTTTCATAGCCAACGATATCTCCAAATTCCTGGCTTCTAATGACAATGTTACCGATCATTCGCTCGTCGCCAGCAATCGTTTCAATCGGCAGAATATTAGCGCCAACAATTTCCTCACCCTTGAGTGTTCGGAAAAATCGACCAAATAATTGGTACATTCCGCAAATCATCAACATCGGCACGCCGTCTTTTGCTAATTGTCGTAGTTCATCAGCTCGCGCCAGAAGATCATTTTGAATAATCGTCTGCCCAGAATCTTGTCCGCCGCCGCCAACAAAAATATCAATTTTAGAAAAATCCGTTGAGTCACCCGGATTGTGATCGATAATCTCAACTTCAAAGCCGCGTCGCTCCAGACGTTTTTTTAGGACTAGCGTGTTGCCCCAGTCGCCATAAAGATTCATATCTCGCGGATAAAGTTGCGCAATTGTTATTTTCATTATGATATTTCCTCCACGTCGGTTTTTTCGCTCAGCAAGCGACGAATCGCTGTCATGGCCGTGTAGCTACAAAAAATCTGTTTTGGCTCATCGGGATTAGTATTAATGAAATCTTCCAGGGCTTTCGAAATATTGGTGTCAATTTTTCCAATTGGAATGTCGTCATATTGAAGTCGCAAAGCCATATCGTAAGCGCGCGCGCCGCTGATCATTGCTACGTTTTTTAATAGTGAAAAATCGACGTCCCAGAACCAACTAACATCTCGTCCGTCGGCGTAATTGTCATTAACAGCGATCATCGTAGCGCTATTATTTTTGGCGAACGACAGAAGCGCCAGCCGAAAACCGCTTGGATTTTTCACCAAAATAAGCTCAATTGGCGTGCCGTTTAAGTAAATCGTTTCGCCACGACCAAACGCCGGCTTTATGTTTTCCAGCGCAGATAAAATTGTATCGGTAATTTCCGGTCCCGCGATTTGTCGAGCCAGGGCAACCGCCGCCGCCGCATTGAGAAGATTATAAACTCCAGTGAGTTGCAGATCTACGTCAATTTCTTTATTGTCAATTTGAAAAGTCGCCTGTTGAGCGTTAATTTTTTTCAATAAAACATCAGCCGCCACGCTTTGATTCGCGGTTGCGGTGCCGTATTTTAGAGTGTCGTCCGTTGGCATCAATTGAAGTAATTCGCTGGTTGTGCCGAAGAAAGACTTCTTAGCCTGAATATGTTCGCTAATCTTAAAAATTCGCGGATCGTCACGATTAAGAACGACAGTGTCGCTGGTGGCTTCAGCTATTTTTTGAAGCAATGCGGCTGTATTGTCAATTTCTCCAAATCTGTCCAATTGATCGCGCATAACATTCAGAAGCAGGGAAAAGCGCGGACGAACAATTTGCACGAATTTAACCGCCCAAGCCTCGTCCAGTTCCAGAACCGCAATGTCGGCATCCAGCTTACCGCGGATATTAACTTCATCAAGTAGCGCTGCTGCCACGCCTCGGGAAAAATTGCTACCAGTGCGATTTGTGAAGACTTTCAGCCCGACTGATTCTAATAGTTCCACAACAATCTTTGTCGTCGTCGTTTTTCCATTCGTTCCGCTGATAATCACCACGCCTTGCGGCAAATCCGCCAGCGTTCTCTGAATAAATTTTGGGTCAATTTTTTCAATCACCAAACCCGGCAAGGCTGAACCGCCACCGCGTAATTTAGCGACTTTCTTGACGCTTTTGCCAATAATAGTACTAATCATCTGTCTTGCCATATTGTCTATTATACTCTGCCGGGTCGATGTGCTACAATATCAATATGTTTTTGGTGGGTATCTTTCAGTGGTGGTATGGCAATGGCTTGTTGCAATATATCCGACAAAGTTTTCTGGGTGTTTTACGAACCGCGGATTTTTTCTCAGTCGGGCTGCTTTTGAAAACTTTATTCAATCCTTTTCGCCAGATTTCAGCCGCTCCGGTTGGCGGCGACTTATCCGTGCAACTATCTGCGTTTTTTGACAAGATGTTCTCGCGAGTAATTGGCGCGGTGGTGCGCTCGATGGTGATAATTATTGGAATATTGATGATATTGCTACGATTTTTGTGGATGATTTTAGGAATTATTATGTGGCTGGCGCTGCCGCTGATGCCGTTTATCGGAATTATTTTATGGCAAATGGGAGTTTCTGTATGGAAATAGAGCCGAGATTTAATTACGACAGTTTACGAGCCCAGAAAGCGCGATTTTCTGTAAGGTTTGGCAATGCCTGGCATATCGTGGCGATAGCTGTCGGCATTATGATGGTGCTACTTGGCCTGTGGTCGTTGATTGAACACGGGGCGATTGGCTGGCTATTATTTGGTCTGAGTGGTCCAATGATTATGGTGTCGATTTGGTGGGAAAAAGATCTTAAGACGGCGGAAATTAGTAAAAATCCTAAGACAATTGACGATGTGATGGCGGCGGACGTTTTGGGCAAATTGCCGCGCAGACCGACGCCGATTGATATTGCTGAGGCGATTACAGGTACGCGAGCTGGGCAATTTTTGTCAGTGCGGCTGGGATTGACGCCGAATTTCTTGCGTAATATTTCCGTCGATGATCCGGATCGAACGGAGCAGATTTGGAAGGCGGCGATTGAAATCTGGCAGAGTACGGAAAGTCCGAAGATTACTAGCGCGGTTTTGGCGGCGGCGATAGTAAAGCAATTGCCACAGCATGATTCTTTGCTGGCGAATATTAAGATCGATTTTCATGATATCGAGGAAGCTATTCGATGGTACGAGCGAATAAAGGCGCTGATTGATCAATATAAAGAGAAGCCGCTAAATACGGGCGGAATTGCTAGGGATTGGTCTTTTGGCTATACGCCACTGCTGAGTCGATTTGCTCAGAATATTAGCGTCAGTGTATCTGGCGGCGCGTTTACAACTAAGTTGGCTGCGCACGAGGAGGCGCTGGGGCAGATGCTTAAAACGTTTAGTTCTGGCGGGCGGCAGAATATTACGCTAGTTGGAGCTGACGGTGCGGGAAAAAGTACTGTCGTGTCGGCGTTTGCGGAAATGC
>CAUUAX010000016.1:0-10967 GCA_963543285.1 uncultured Candidatus Saccharibacteria bacterium | reverse complement strand
GCCCGCTATCAAAGGCTAATCCAGAAAATCCAGAGACGGTGGAGCGTTTTCAGCCAGTGATTGCTGGTTCGGAACTGGGCAATGGATTCTCTGAACTTAATGATCCGATTGACCAGCTAAATCGTTTTCTTGAGCAGCAGCAAATGCGTGACGCTGGCGATGAAGAGGCGATGATGCTTGATATTGATTACGTTGAGATGTTGGAATATGGAATGCCGCCAGCTTGTGGTTGGGGCTATTCTGAGCGAGTATTCTGGATTTTCGAGGGCGTTACAGCGCGTGAAGGTGTGCCATTCCCACAGCTTAAGAGCGAAATTGACGAAACAACTCGGGCAATTTATCCGCAAGTCAACTTGTAATTTTGCTATAATTAAAGCATGAAACGTTTTCTTTTGGGACTACTAACTGTTGGGCTATTGTTGGCCGGGTCTGGCAAAATGGCGTTTGCGGCGCGCTCGACGGATAATTTTACTATCACAAAATTTGATGCGGAATATTCGTTGAGTCGCGACTCTGATAATCGATCAAAATTGGAAGCTACTTGGCGAATTACCGCTAATTTTCCGCCGAACCAAAATCGAGGAATCGCGCCAGTTTTTGTTAAGAGGTACGATGATCACTCGACGAATTTTTCATTGCAATCTGTAACTGATGAAAATGGTACGTCGCTCGAATATTCTTGGAATGACGATGAGCTGAGGATTGGTAATAAAAACACTTACGTGAAAGGCGAGAAAACTTATATCATTAAGTTTACACAGCGTGATGTAACTAAGAATTACGGTGATACGGGGCGTGATGAATTCTATTGGGACGTGATCGGCGATGAATGGCGCGTACTGATGGAAAATGTGCAAATTTCCGTGAAACTTGATGAGTCTTTGGCTGCGGCAAGGCAAGGGAAGGCTTTTTGTTATGTCGGCAGTCGAGGTTCGAAGACGCAATGCGATTTGAGTGAAACTGAGAACCAGATTACTGCGAAAATAGATAAATTGAGTCGTCAACAAGGCGTAACCGTGGCGGTTGGATTTAAGAGCGGAACTTTTTCTGAATATCAAGAAACGCTAATGGAAAAGTTAATTGGAATTTGGCATTTGATGCAGATTTTGGCTTATACAATCGCGACACCTTTGGTGATTTTTCTAATAATTCGATATAGGCGGTTGGTTGGCAGAGATAAGGAATTAAAACCGATTCCACCGGAATATTTACCGCCAGAGGATATTAGCGTTTTGATGTCGACATATGTTTTGAAAAAATACGATGATCCATTCAAGGTCAAAGGTCTGCCGAAGGTCGCGCAATTATTAGACCTGGCGGTTCGGCATTATATTAAGATTTATGAAGTGAAAAAATCTTCGCTGTTCAGCGGTGCGCAATACGAGATTGAGATTATTAAAGATTTGCAAGAACTTAAAGCCGAGGAAATTGAAATTATCCAGGATATGTTCGACAGTCCATCTACTCCAAAGCCAGGTCAACGCCTAAATCTGAAAAATCTTCAAAATAATATAAAATACATGACGCTAACGCGTGACGATGATAAAAATCTGGAGACGCTAGCCAGAGGAAAATATGGTTTATGCGAGCAAAATCCAGAGGTGAAACGAATAATGAGAGGGTGGTTTAAGCGAGTTCTTGTGTTGGCTGTTTTGCTTTTATCGCCGATGCTCCTTGTTATGTCAATTATACTTGCTTTCGCGTCCAGAGGTTGGTCGCTGACTGATGACGGTTTAAGTTTGAGGCGATATTTGGAGGGATTGAAAATGTATATCGGCGTGGCTGAAGCTGAGCGATTGAATATTCTACAAAGTCCTGAAGGTGCGGAAAAAGTAGTTGTTGATGTGAATGACGAAAAGCAACTTGTTAAATTATATGAAAGAGTTTTGCCTTATGCTGTGTTGTTTGGGCAAGAGAAAAATTGGAGCAAACAAATGGGTAAATATTACGAGCAAGTTGGCGAGGCGCCAGATTGGTACGTTGGGCAAGGTGTATTCAATGCTGTGGCGTTTTCGTCTGGATTGAGTGGTTTGTCGACGGCGGCTGGCCATGCTAGTGATTATTCTTCAACTTCTGGCGGTTCGTCTGGCGGTGGATTTGCTGGCGGCGGCGGAGGCGGCGGCGGAGGCGGCGGCTGGTAGAATTTGGTATAATTATAGATATGGATTTTTTATTGGAGTTATTTTCTGGTAGGCTATTTTTAGCTGCGATTCAGAGCAGAGGTTGTGATTATGTCTGATATTTTATTATGGCTGGCAGCGGCTGTTCTGTTGGCGCTTTCTGGGCTATTTTCCGGTCTGAATATTGGCTTAATGATGGCGCGGCCTGATGATTTGAAGCGAAAGGCCAGGCAGGGCGACAAAATTGCGGCGCGAGTGTATCGATATCGAAAAGACGGCTATTATTTGATTTTCTGTATTTTGCTTGGTAATGTCGGCGTGAATACTGCGATGTCGATTTTGCTTGGCAATATGACGAATGGAGTGGTTGGTGGCTTGATTGCGACGCTTCTCATCACGATGTTTGGCGAGATTTTGCCGCAGGCGATTTTCTCGCAGCGTGGATATCGATTTGTGCGATATTTCTTTTGGCTACTTGATGTGATTTACGTGCTATTTTGGCCGCTTGCTCAGCCGATGTCGAAATTGTTGAATCGCTGGTTAGGTAAGGAAACGCCGCAATTATATTCTCATCAGGAGCTGGAGGAGATTATTCATGAGCACGCCGTTAGGTCGGATAGTCCGGTTGATTATGACGAAAGCCGAATTGCGGCAGGAGCGCTGCAGTTTAGTAAAAAGACGGCTGGCGATTTGGTTACGCCGATGAGCGAGGTTTTTGTCGTGGATTTGGATGACGAGCTGGACGCGACTTTACTAGCTCAGATTAAGCACGCTGGACATTCGCGAATTCCAGTTCAATCTGACGGGGAATTGGTCGGAGTTTTATACGTGAAGGATGTAGTTGGACGAGATTTGCCGTTGCCAATTAGCCAATTGTACCGCGATAAAATTTACGATATTGACAAGAGGTCGCGTCTGGATACGGTCTTAAGTCGATTTATTCAAACGCGCAATCATTTGTTCGTGGTGATGGACGATGAGACGGAGCTGGGAATTATTACGCTAGAAGACGTGATTGAAGAGATTCTGGACCAAGAGATTGAAGATGAGTATGATGAGGAATAGAGAACGATTTATATATGGTGGTATACTAAGAAATATATTTGACAAAAACGGTGGGCAGGGAGATTAATGTGTCTAAAGAGCAATATTTTGGAGATGGCATTCCTGATCGATTGCGACAGCTATCAGTCGAAGATATGCCGATAGAAAAGTTATATATCCTCGATACCGTAATGGATGATTCGGAGTTTTCTGATCTGGGCGACGAAGTGGAGTTTGATGATGATGCTATATATGTAGACAAAACTCAGGCAGGAGGTCTGGGTAGACTAGCTATAGATAAGAGGTGTGCCGTGAAAGCTCTCGATAAAATTGATCCAGCTGATTTTAATTCAGTAATTCTAATGAAAGCATATGTACAGGATGGTGACAATCTCCGTTGCGGTGTTATTGCGGACTGTCGATTTTACAAAGGATCATTTGGTGTCGATAGCGGAAAGGAAATTGATTTTACAGATCAGGAAGAGATGTGGGAGACGCTTGATGATCAAGCAAATAAGTTAGTAATTTCTGCCGTGATTGATGTAGAAGATGGACAAGTTAAAATATGGGGTGATTCAGCGTTTTTTGACGCCGCTGTGTATATGACTAAGTTAGTTAGCGATAAGTATTCGAAATGCGAAGAGAGTGATGAACAGGCATCGAAATCTGACACAGTTTTAAGAAAATCTGAGCTTCAAGATAAAGCTAAAAAGGCTATATCTTCTTTTTCTAAGACTTGCGAATATGCAATCGGTGGCTTAAATAAGTGGATTAGAGACCATCGGAAATAGAAAATTTTGAATATTATTTTCAAAAATACCTTGACAATTTAAGGTACCTTGTATAACATAGTACTATGTATAATAAATCAACAAGGAGTTTAATGTGAAAAGAATTGACATTATTAAACGCGCCGGTCGAAATTTGGGGCGATCAAAAGGTCGTACGATCTTAACCGCGCTGGCGATTTCAGTCGGAGCATTTACGATTGGATTGGCGCTGATGGCTGGAGAAGGTGGCCGTCTGTATACAAACAGTCTGGTCGACGCGGCTGGTGATAAAAAATCTGTTTCGGTCTATAAAAAAGTGACCTCGTCGGGGCCTGATAGCAATCTTCCGGAATATAGCGACTCGGAAGATACGGAAAATAGTCAATCTAAGGCGATAGAGAAATATTCGATGACTGATAACGACGTGAAAAAAATACAGAAAATCCCGCACGTGGAAAAAGTGACGCCAGCTTATTCCATGTCAGGAGTTTTATATGTCAAAAGTTCGGCAAGTGACAAAAAATTCGTGCCTAGCGTAACTGTGAAGTTTGATAAAACCCGAATGGAACTTGCGGCTGGTAATTTGGACAATTTTATGCCGAAAAAGGGTGAAGTTGTTATTTCAGAATCTTACGTGAAAAAAATGGGATTCAGTGATGCAAAATCGGCAATTGGGCAAACGATTACACTAGGATTGCAAAAAGGAACTTCATCAAGCAAGGGTGCTGACAAGGAAATATCTCTGAAAGTCGCAGCAGTCGATAAACCCTCGGATACGATCCTGTTTTACCAGCCGACTGTGCGCGTTTCTGTGGACGATGCTAAGGATATTTACGACTTTAGTCACCCTAAAAATTTGCCTAATGAATATTCTTACGTAATTGCGTCAGTTGATGATGAGAAAAATGTTGAGGCAGTGAAGAATGAGCTTGGCAAGGATTATGAGTCGTATTCGATTCAGGACACGCAAAAAGTTATTTTAACTTTTGTGAATGTGGCTCAAATGGCGCTGATTGGGTTTGGCGGCTTGGCGCTTTTGGCGAGTGTTTTTGGGATTATTAACACAATGTACATTTCAGTTTTGGAGCGAACTAGTCAGATTGGGCTAATGAAAGCTTTGGGAATGCGAGGTCGCGATATTGGTAAAATGTTTAGATATGAAGCGGCGTGGGTTGGACTTCTTGGTGGCTTAATTGGTGTTGGATTAGCAAGTTTGATGTCACTACTTAATCCTATGATTGCTAGTTTACTGAAATTGGAGCAAGGTACGAATTTACTAGTTATTAATCCTTTGCAAATGGCACTGTTGATAATCGGACTAATGGTTATGGCGGTACTTTCTGGCTGGCTGCCGAGCCGCAAGGCAACAAAATTAGATCCAATTGAAGCGTTAAGGACGGAATAGGAGAATTGTTATGATTGAGCTTAAAAATGTGACAAAAATTTACGGCAAAAAGAAGAACCAATTTGTGGCGCTAAATGATGTGAGCCTGCAAATTCCAACGGGCGTGAGCGTGGCGATTTTGGGAAAATCTGGTTCAGGAAAATCGACGCTAATGCACGCAATTTCTGGCTTGGATCGACCGCAGCAAGGTGAGGTGATTATTGACAGTCAGGACATTCTGAAATTGAAGCAAAAGCAAGTTGACGAGTTCCGCGCGAGAAAAATAGGTTTTATTTTCCAGAGTTTCTTTGTTCAGGGCAATGAAAGCGTGGCGGATAATGTGAGCTTGCCGCTGGAAATTGTGAAAATGCCAAGGGGCTTGAGGGAAAGTAAGATCAATGAGGCGCTGAAGGCGGTGGACTTGTACGAGAAACGCAAGAATCGTGCGAAGGATTTGTCGGGCGGTCAGAAGCAACGTTTGGCGATTGCGCGGGCAATTGTCGGCAACCCGCAGATCATTTTTGCGGACGAACCTACGGGAAATTTGGATAGCGAAACTGGCGCGAAGGTGGAAGAATTGCTGTTCAATTACAACAAGCAAGAAGGCGCAACGCTGATTATCGTGACGCACGATGTTGATTTGGCTAAGAAATGTGATTATCAAATCCTGATCAAAGACGGCAAAATTAAGGGTTCTAATATACCGAAAGAAGGTAAAAGTGGACGTTGATAGCTATGCGGAAAGCTTGGCGGTCCAATTGCGAAAAGGATTTTTGGTTTACTGCGTTTTACTGGTTTGTTCTAATAAAGCGCAGTATGCCGGTGACATCGTTAAGCAATTGAACGATTCGGATTTAACGGTGGTCGAAGGTACAATTTATCCGCTGCTGAATAGGCTGCAGAAAGATGGATATTTGCAACACGAATGGCAGGAAAGCGAGCAAGGTCCGCCGCGAAAATATTATTCATTGACAGATCACGGCGATCAGTTGATTCACGAACTTAAAGATCGCATAAATATGTTAAATAATTCGCTTGATAACTTAGAGAAAGGAATAAAATAATGAAGGAAATAACCAGGATTCATCTGGCAAAAACGGCGTTTAGCGTGGAAATTGATGCTAAGAAATCGCTAGAAAAATATCTTAATTCGATTCAGAAAAATATGCACGCCGACGCGGAAGCGATGAAAGAGATTGAGGCGCGAATGGTTGAAATTCTAGCCGAGCGTGGCGTGATGAAAGAAGGCGTTATTGGCGACGATGACGTTTTGGCGATTAAAAATCAAATGGGCGAACCGCGCGATTTTTCGGATGATAGTGAGGACTCAACTGATGAATTGACGGATGATAATGAGAAGCCGGAAAAGCAATTGATGCGCGACACGGACGGGGCTGTCATCGGCGGCGTGTGCGCGGGAATAGCGGCGTACTTTAATATCAATCCGTTGTGGGTGCGACTGATTGCAATTATCTCGCCGTTCGTAACATTCGGTACGATGGTGCTGGTTTACCTCGCGATGTGGGTGTCAATGCCGCCAGCAAAAACCGCGTCGGACAAATTACGAATGCGCGGGAAGCCAGTAACTTTGGCTGCACTCAAGGAGGCTTCTGCTGATGGAAGTTCAACTGTGTCTGCCAGAAAAACTCCAATTGCGAAATTTTTCCAATATTTTGTCGGTGCCGTGGTGCTACTTACGACGCTAGCGATACTGTTTGGGCTGATTGTTGGCGGGGCGCTTGGCGTTTCCATGGTTGATATGCTCGGCGGTTTGGGAATGCAAATGTGGGCGTGGGGAATGTGGGCTTCCTTGGCAATTGGCGGAATCGCGACGGTTGTATTTGGCGCAATTGTAACGCGTAGCATATTCGCTTGGAAGGTCAATCGAATGTCTGTAATCACGATGATCGTGGCGGCGTCCGTTGTTTTTATGAGTTTGGCAAGCACCGCAATATTTAGCGCTCACGCTGGCTTGGAATATGCACGTGAATCGCAGCAACTCACGAAGAAAGTGAATATCGATATTCCAGATACGACAAACGCTAATTCAATTTTTATTGATATGCCGGTGGGGAATGTTTCGCGAATAAATTCTGACAAATTTAAGGTGGAAGCGGAGTTTGTGGATTTGCCAAAGGCGAATAAGCCAGAAATTAACGTGCGCCGCGATGGCGATAAAATCGTGCTGTCCGTTTCTAAAAAGTGTAACGCGATATTCTTTGACGGTTGCTTGAAGTTTTATAAGCCGATAACTGGCTTGAAAATTTATGCTCCTGCGGGCGTGAATGTTAGCGGTTTGTTCTATCAAAACTCGATTGAAGCAGAAAATTCCGAATCTTAGGACCATGCATTTGAATGATTTTACCGCTAATGCTACACTTGAAGGATGAAAGGTAATTTTTAAGCGTGGCTTGGTGGCAAGCAATTATTCTCGGCGTAATTGAGGGAATTACGGAATTCTTACCGATTTCTTCGACTGGACATTTGACGATTGCTGAGAAGTTGTTGGGAATGCGAATTGACGATCCGAGCGTTGTGGCTTTTACGGCGATAATCCAGATCGGAGCAATTTTGGCGGCGGTGATTTATTTCTGGAGCGACATCTGGCGAATCCTGCAGGCTTGGTGGCGTGGTTTATGGTGGAAACGAGCGCGTCGAAAGTTTGATTATAAATACGGCTGGGCAATTATTATCGGCTCAATTCCTATTGCGATTGTCGGATTATTATTTAAGCACGAAGTTGAAACGGTTCTGCGCAGTTTGTGGTTTGTGGCGTTCGGGCTTATCGGTTGGAGCGTTGTTATGTGGCTGGCTGATAATCGTGCGGTAAATAACAAGCGCGGCGAAACTGAGACGAGCTGGAAAGATACTCTGGCGATTGGCGCGGGGCAGTGTCTGTCGCTCATTCCGGGAGTTAGTCGTTCTGGTGCAACGATTTCAGTCGGTTTATTCCGTGGATTTGACCGCGTGTCGGTTACGAAGTTGAGTTTCTTCTTGGGTATTCCAGCGCTAGTCGCAGCGGGACTATTGGAGGTTGCTACCAAATATAAGCACATTTCTGGCGGCGTTGGCTGGACTCCAACTATAATCGCCACGGTAATTTCATTCGGTGTTGGCTATTTGGCTGTGTCGTGGTTGTTAAAATTTATTCAGAGCAATAATTTCCGACCGTTTATAATTTATCGATTTGTCCTGGGGCTGTTTTTGTTGGTTATGCTTAGCTTTGGTGTGATTTCTCACGTTTAGATATGATTGATTTTTCATATTGCTGCATGTAAAATAAAAGCATAATCAATATCAAATAAAGTTTAAAGGAATATTTTAAGTGGAGCGAGAAAATACAAGAAAGCCTGCATCAAAAGCTTTCGTGCTAAGTCTTTTTGTGATCACAATAATACTCATAATATTATTGTTTTTTATTAAGATTTCACCACGTGGAGTAATTGATCCAAACGCAGTTTCTATTCGTCAGGATTCGGGCGAGATTCAATATAAGTATGCTGATGGCAATTGGCAGAAGATAGTTTCGCTTGAGGATTTGAAAAATAAGGATAACGGCGCTAATAAGGAAGATGGCAAGAAAGAATCTAGTAAACCTGATAGTCGCGAAATTGAGATCCAGAAGAACTCCCTGTACATCCAGTGGCGATATGCCGGGGAATCTGAATGGAAAAATATCATAGCCTACTCAGACTTAAAGGGTAAGGATGGTCGAGACGGTAGAGACGGGCTTGATGGTCAAAATGGCAGGAACGGTCGAGATGGTATTAACGGCCAGAACGGTAAAGATGGTAAAGACGGTCTTAATGGTCGGAATGGTAGAGATGGTCAAAAAGGCGACAAAGGCGACACTGGTGCGGCGGGTCCTGCTGGGGCAACTGGAGCCACAGGAGCTACAGGTGCAACTGGTGCTACAGGGGCAGCTGGCCAAAATGCTACTATTTCCGTAACTAATAGCACTCAGCCTTGCTCAACTGGATTGACTATTACCGGAAATGGCACAAGTAACCTAGGTTTACAATTTACAGGTAAGAATCTTCCTGCGGGTGGTAGAACAAATCAAGTGCTTGGTAAGAAAACTGATGACGACTGCGATGTAGAATGGAAAGATACGTACGAAATTCGCGGAACTGGTATGCCTGAGGGTAATGTTAAGGCTAGCGTTGGCACGTATTATACTGATACAGCTGCTACAAACGGTGCTATTCGCTGGATTAAAACTCGTGGTAGTGATAAAACGGGCTGGAAGGTTGTATACGGCGACACTGGCTGGAGAAGTGTTCCTCAGATTCTCTCAACATCCATGAAAGCTAGCGTAGTCAAGGTTCGACGAATCAACAATACTGTTTATCTGTATGCGGCTCTTACGGGCTGGGCATATAACTGGAATGGCGGCGGTGCAGGTACATTGCCAGATGGACTACGTCCTAGTGGCCAAATGCAAGGTCCTTCTGCTGGACGACGGGGTAATTCGTACTTGACTTGGATCGTTCAAACTAGTGGGCAGATTAATGCTGAAGCGGCTAGCACTGAGAACCCAACGCCAACGCTTCCTCCGATCGTTAGCGTATCGTATGTGCCAAACGACAATGTTCCATGGCCAACGACGTTACCTGGCACAGCTATGTAAGTAAATTATTTACACTTATCTAAAGCCCCGTCTGTTAAATCCGGCGGGGTTTATTTATATATAGTCTATGTTGTTATATAATTGAGACATGTTAGACATTAAGTTCATCAGGGAAAATGCCGATTTGGTGCAAAAGTCGGCAAACGATAAAGGCTATAAAGTTGATATTGCGGCGTTGTTGCAATTAGACGATGAGCGCCGCGATTTGCAGAAGCAAGTTGAAGCGTTACGCGAACAGCGCAATGTTATTTCAGCGAAGATGAAGGGCGGTCGACCAGATCAAGAGCTAATTGATCAGGGCAAGCAATTGAAAGTTGAGTTGGCAGAGCGTGAGAGCTATTTGAAATCGACCGAGGAAAAAGTTGCGGCAATTCTTAAAAACGTCCCGAATATCACTTTTGATGACGTGCCTCTGGGCGGTGAAGAAGATTCCGTTGAGGTAAAAGTTTATGGCGATTGCAAAACTGGCGCAAAAGACCATTTGGATTACGCCGTAAGCCGCGGCTGGGTGGACTTTGAGCGTGGCGCTAAGGTGGCTGGTGCGAAGTTTTACTATTTGAAGGGCGATTTGGCTTTATTGGAAAATGCCGTAACTCAATTTGCTTTGGATTACGTAACAAAGCAGGGCTTCACATTTATGACCGTGCCGCATATGGTCAATTTGCGAACAGCTGAAGGTGCAGGTTTTACTCCGAAGGGTGAGGGCAGTAACGAATATGTAGTTGACGGTGAAGATTTGACGCTAATTGGTACGGCGGAAATGCCATTAACCGGCTATCACGCGGATGAGATTTTGGATGAAAAAGATTTGCCATTGTTATACGCCGGATATAGTCCTTGCTATCGAAAAGAGGCGGGAACATACGGAAAGCACACGCGTGGTTTGTTCCGAGTTCACCAATTTAATAAGTTGGAAATGTACGCGTTTTGTTTGCCTGAGCAATCTAAAGAAATTCATGAGAAGATTCTTAGCGTTGAAGAGGCGCTTTGGCAGCAAATTGGGATTTCTTATCACGTGG
>CAUUAX010000015.1:0-11382 GCA_963543285.1 uncultured Candidatus Saccharibacteria bacterium | reverse complement strand
TAATAATCGTATTTATACGATCTCGAATACTCGGAAATCACATTTGTTAACTTCTACTGCGGCGGCAGGTTTAGTAACATCCCCGGTGATAGTCATGGTCATGTCAGAGCCACTGGCGGTCCGCTCGGCGAAAATATCGTCTATTGGAGGCTGCCTGAGAGCGAGGGTGGTCAGGTTATCGTCGACAACGCATAGGAAACCATGAACGGCAACGACTTGCGCGATCACCTAACTGACTTCTGAGTCATAAGACCTGGATATGTCTGAAAACTATCCATCTTACCTGGTATAATTTCATTATGAACAATTACTCAAATTTTGTATTTCCGTCTGTAGTTTTTGAAGCATTTCCAATTCTGAAAAAATTGGGTTATGTTCGACAATTCGCACCACTGATACCGCTTAGTCCAGATACGACTTTTCATCTATTCGGCGGTAAGGATGGATACTTTCTTATACTAGTTATGACCGACTATGCCGACCCAATAAATCAAAGTCAAGAGTTAAAGAATATCTCTGGTGAATATGCGTTTGAATTTACTAAGCTTATCAAGCCGTACAGCAACAATGAGCATATTGAAATAAAAGAAAACGACGAGATACTTGAAAATCCAACCGTGTCAGACCCTAATAGTTATTACCGTTTTTATGTCGCCGAAACAAAACACAAAATCGATCTGCGCTATCCATAAAAAATGCCGTTTTCTGCTATAATTATCTCATGAGGAGCATGAGGGGATGAGTCAGGCGCTATATCGTAAATATCGCAGTCGCAGTTTGAATGAAGTTTTAGGTCAAGATCACGTGACTAGTATTTTACGTCGAGCGTTAGAGCGGGGAAAAATTGCTCATGCGTACTTATTGACCGGCCCGCGTGGCGTGGGAAAAACCAGCGTGGCACGAATTCTGGCGCACGAGATCAACCATCTGCCATATGACGACGATTCTTCAAACTTGGATATTATTGAAATTGACGCAGCCAGCAATAACGGCGTTGACGACATTCGCGCCCTACGCGAAAAGGCCCAAGTCGCGCCTGTTTCTGCGCCGAAAAAAGTTTATATCATCGACGAAGTTCACATGCTGTCAAAATCAGCATTTAACGCGCTATTAAAAACCCTGGAAGAACCGCCAGAGCACGTGGTATTTATCTTAGCTACAACTGACGCCGACAAACTTCCAGCCACCATTCTTAGCCGTGTGCAGCAATTTTTCTTCCGCCCAATTCCGACGGAAATTATGACGCGCCAGTTAATGAATATAGCGAAGAAAGAGGGATTTGCAATTGAGGAGGATGCCGCCAGGTTAATCGCTGAACGTTCCCGCGGCGGATTCCGTGACGGCATTAGCACGCTTGACCAATTGTCGATTTTAGCAACATCAGACCAGCCACTGACAGCGAATATGGTTACCGAATATTTGGGGCTGAGCGACGCGACGATGCTCGGCAATTTGTTGGATTCATACCCATCCGATGACAATGATAAAGTCTTAAATACCTTCCAGGAATTAGAAAATAGCGGTGCGAATTCAGTTGTTGTGGCGCATCAATTATTGTCGATTGCTCGCAATAGGTTACGAAAAAATCCGAATCTTATTGGGTTGGTTCAGCAATTGATTGAGGTTGATCGACACCCGCACCCAGACTTGAAATTATTGACGATATTTATGAATAGCAATTCTCAGCCGACAGAAAAACCAGTCACGCCAAAGAAAAATATAGCTCAAGCCACGACTCAAAAACCCGCCGAAAAACCAACGCCAATTAAGCCCGCAGAGCCAGCAAAACCGACCGAAAAGCTGATTGAAAAAGAAGAAAAACCAGCCGAGCCAGCAAAAAAAACTGTCGCAAAACCAAAGAAAACCGACGCGCCACTAGAGCTAAATTGGGGAAAAGTCATTGAAAGAGCGAAGGGAAAATCTCTCGGGTTGGCGTCATTATTACAGAAAAGCCAGTGGTCGTTTGACGGTGAAAAATTGACAATTTACGCAGGCTCCGCGTTTTATAAGAAAAAGCTGGACGACGCAAAAAACAAACCATTGATCTCGGAAATCATCTCAGAAGAAACTGAGATGGATTTGGAAATTGATATAATTGGAGAGAAGAAACCGCCGGAGGACGAAAAATTGGCGGAAATTGCAGAATTAATGGGTGGCGGCGAAGAAGTTAAGCTGGAGGATATTTAATGGCAGATAAAAGCGAAGAAGTAAAAGGGAAGATACCGCCACAAAATTTGGACGCGGAAAAAAGTTTGCTTGGGGCGGTTTTAATTGACGAGGAAGTTTTGGCGGATGCCGCAGAAATTACTCACCCTAGCGATTTTTACGACAAGAATCATGGATTGATTTTTGCTGGAATGATGCGATTATTTGAAAAACACAAGCCTGTCGACCTTCTGACCTTAACCGACGAGTTGAAGCGAAAGGACGAACTGGAATTGGTTGGCGGATCGGCATATCTAACAGAGCTAACAAACTACGTTCCAACGGCAGCGCACGCATCGGCTTACGCGGAGATGATTGCGCAAGCAGCGGTTCGCAGGCGCCTGATAAAAGCGAGTGGCGATATTTCAGAACTTGGCTATGACGAATCGACGACCACGCAGGAGTTATTAGAGAAGGCCGAAGCTGAACTTTTCAGCGTGTCAGACCAATCAACCAAGCAAGATTTGGTCAGTCTGGAAAGCATTCTGACGGATAGTTTTGACCGAATTGAAGAGCTCAGTAAGAATAAAGGTTCTCTCAGGGGAGTTCGTACTGGCTATCGCGATTTGGACAATATGACCGCTGGCTTGCAAAAATCAGACTTGATCATTCTGGCGGCGCGTCCAGCCATGGGTAAAACGACGCTGGTGACGAATTTGGCTTATAACGTGGCAACGATTGAAAAAAATCCCGTCCTATTTTTCAGCCTAGAGATGAGCAAGGAGCAGCTGGTCGACCGTATGTTGGCGGATGCGTCGGGAGTTGATAGCTGGAATATTCGTACCGGAAATCTGAGCGATGAAGATTTTGCGAAGTTGTCTGAGGCTATGGGAGAAATGGCTGAGGCGCCAATTTACATCGATGACACGCCAGGACTGTCGGTTCTAGAAATGCGCACGAAAGCTCGAAGAATTGCCCACGAAAACCAATTAGGATTAATTATCGTCGACTATTTGCAGCTTATGCAGGCCAACGGAAACCACAACGGGAACCGCGTTCAGGAAGTTTCGGAAATTTCCCGTGGACTGAAGCTTATTGCTCGCGAGCTGAATGTGCCGCTAATTGCTCTGAGTCAGTTGAGCCGTTCTGTTGAATCACGCACGCCGCCAATTCCACAACTAGCCGACCTGCGTGAATCCGGTTCCATTGAGCAGGACGCCGACATTGTGAGCTTTATTTATCGCCCTGGATATTACGAGCCTGACAACCCAGAAGTCCAGAATATTACAGACCTCATCATCGCTAAGCACCGTAATGGTCCGGTCGGTAAAGTCCAATTGTACTTCCACCCAGAGCGCCTACGCTTTATGAGTCTGGATCGCAAGCATGAATAGAATTGTGTTATAATCATACCAATGAAAAAGCAAAAAGTTACCGATATATTCCTTTACCGATGGCGCTACGTTTTCGGCTATACGTTGCTGGCGCTGCTATACATAGGAGCTATTATAATTTCCGCATTGCACGTGCCGGGAGGTTTGTCGCAGGCAGAAATCGACATGGTCAATACGACAAATCACTTGAATTTTAGCGTCGAGGGAATCGCCGTCACAAATCTGCCATTTCACCTTCTTCAATTGCTATTCTTCAAACTGTTTGGCGTCAGCTTATTAACAATTAAAGCACCCGCCGTAATTCTTTCAATCGCCAGCTCCGTCGCTATTTTCTTCCTCTTAAAGCGCTGGTTTAAGCCGTCCACAACGATTCTATCGCTATTAATTATGGCAACGACTGGTCAATTTTTATTCATCGGACAAAGCGCAACTGTTGGCATTTTATACATCTTTTACACCGCGCTAACTTTGCTTTTCGCTACATTGATTCTCCAGAAAGCCCAGAACACCTCCATTTGGCGAATCAGCTTAGCCATCACCACGGCGCTCAGCCTTTTCACTCCGTATTTTTGGTATATCAATCTGGGGCTTCTGATCATCGCCTTTCTACATCCGCATCCACGCTATTTCCTCATCTCCCGAAAACATCGCAAATCTTGGATTGTGCCGTCCGCCATTTTATTCACAATTGGTTGTGCGATTGGTTTTCTTTGCTATAAATCCCACGCGCTATTTTACAACCTCATCGGCATCAACGGCCTAAGTTTTGATATCGTTGCAAACCTCAGGACTTTATATTACACATACATCCGCATTTTCCCATCAGTCGTAGGAAACCAAATCACGCCAATTATGGACATCAACGCAATGGTGTTAATCGGGCTAGGACTATTCCGCAGCTTCCAAAAAATCTCCAGCGCCCGCTCGTTTATGATTTGGTCGTGGCTAATCTTAGCATTGGCGCTACTCATCTTCCAGCCAAGCCTCACCCCGATAATCATCATCCCGCTATTCATTCTCTTGGCGGTTGGATTGGAATCCCTAATGAATATGTGGTACGGACTTTTCCCGCGCAATCCATACGCTCGCGGCACAGGACTGGTTCTCATATCAATGCTAATTATCGTTATAGTGGCAGGCGGCAGCTTCCGCTATATTGACGGTTATCGCTATTTCCCAGAAGCAGCTTCACGCTTTAATAAAGATTTATCCCTACTCCGTAAAAATACCGCGCCGACCGATTCATTCTCGTTATTGGTTAGTAAAGAAGAATCACCGATTTACGAAGCGCTTCAAAAACACAACTATCATCAAATATCAATTATCCACACAGCGCCAGCAACCGTCGGACAGACTTTATATGTTAGTCACAGCGTAAAGTCTCAAATTCCGTGGACTTACTCTGGGCACTTGTCGTCAGTAATTGTCAATGATCATAAAGACGGCGACCGCTTCTATATCTACACATCCGACCGAAAATAGGGTATAATTATAAGTGTTAAATAAGGAGGAATATGGCGTTTGATCAGGTAAAAATGCTGCAACAATTACGCAAAGCACAGAAACAATTAGGCAAAGAAATCATCGAAGTTGAGGCTGGCGATGGCGCTGTGATCGTACAAATCACTGGCGAATTAAAGATCAAGTCTGTAAAGATTGACCCAGAAATGGTTGACTTGGAGAATATCGAAGAGTTGGAACACTGGATCGAAATCGCAGTTCGCGACGGTATGACAAAGGCTCAGGAAGTCGCTGCTGAAACTATGAAGCCATTGATGGGCGGCCTAGGCAACTTGCCATTCTAAAGTCATGTCAATCGACATTTTACCAAAAGCTCTGACTGCTTTAATTGATGATTTTGGTAATCTACCTGGAGTTGGACCGCGTACGGCTGAAAGATATGCCTACGCGGTTTTACGCCGCAACCCCAAATCCGCAAAGCAATTAGCGCATTCATTAGACCGATTACACGACCGCGTAAAAACCTGCCCGAAGACATTTGCGTTGATCGACTCAGACGACGACGTGTCGCCTTTATACGCAGATTCGAACAGGAATAAAAAAGTAGTTTGTGTAGTCGAGGAGCCGCTAGATATTGTCGCTATAGAAAGAACGGGGCAGTTCCTAGGCACATACCACGTGCTGGGCGGCGTTATCTCACCAATTGACAATATTGGGCCAGAGCAATTGCATATCCCAGAACTAATTGAGCGTATAAAAACAGACGACGTTCAGGAGATTATTATCGCTACGAATGCTTCAGTAGAAGGCGAGTCGACCGCGCTATTCTTACAGCGCTATATCCAAGAAGCTGGCTTGAATACGACTATCACACGCTTGGCTAGAGGTATTCCAGTCGGCGTTGACCTTGAGTACGCAGACCAAATTACGCTAACTCACGCACTAGAAGGTCGAAAACAGTTATAGGCTCAACAGAGCTTCATCACCAATAAAAATACCCGCCATCTCGGCGGGTATTTCGTTGCTATCTTGACCTATTACATTTGGCGGCGGCTAGCGATGTAAGCGATAGTAGCTGTGGTTAGTCCACCTAGGCCTAGTGCTGACATGATCGCGTCACTTGCACCAGTCGTTGGCAATTCTGGGCTAGGTGTTGGTGTTGAAGGAGTGTTTGGTGTAGGAGTAGGAGTTTCCTTACATTCGTCCAAGTTAGTCTTGTGAATCTTTTCGTTAAACTCTTCCTTTTTAATCTCCTTAGTGTACTTCTTACCACCTTCTTCAATTACACAGACTGTGATCTTAGCAGGAGTTTCCTTACATTCGTCCAAGTTAGTCTTGTGAATCTTTTCGTTAAACTCTTCCTTTTTAATCTCCTTAGTGTACTTCTTACCACCTTCTTCAATTACACAGACGATCATTTTTGGCTCTGGCTTAACCGTAACAGTTTTTTGACAGTTAGGGTTTTGCCTCTTAACTTCACCAGTTTCTTTACCGTTTACAGTAATAGTAACTGTGTAGTTGCCTTCTTTTGCGTAAGTGTATTGAATTTCTGATGAGTTAGTTGTCTTGATGTTGTTATCACCGAAGTTGTATGTGTAGCTGGTGATAGATGCGCCACCCTTGGCAGTTGCCTTAACGCTGAACTTGAAGGTGTTACGAGAAATTTCAGTTACTTGCAAAGCGTCACATGTTAGAGCAGGCTTTGCTGGAGGTGTTGTTGGGTTACCCCAAACTGGGTTACCACAGTCCTTAATCACACCAGTGATAAATGAGCCGTTATTATCAAACCATGCGTAAATATTGTAGCTCTTAGGTCCGTCAACGAAGCTCTGACCAGTTGTGTATTGGTAGTAAGTATATCCGTTTGAGGTCTTGTAGCTACGTTGTGGCTGAGGCTGACGAGTACCAGCTTTAGACTGTACGGTTATAGCGTTTGTAGCTACAACACGACCGTCAACTGTAATGTTACCATTTGCGTCAACTACACCTTCGCGCATATTTGATCCGCCCTGAACCATAGTCTCAGTAACGTACCACTCTTTGTATAGTTCTTTAATTTCTGTACGGCTGTATGCTGTTTGCAATTCTGACATAGAATGCGTACCACAGTATACAACGTTAAATTTGTTACAGCCGGCAGCCTGTGAAGGTGATGCCAACCAGATTCCACCAAGCATAGCGAATCCCAGAGAGATAGCGATGCCGATTTTCTTAAATTTGTTCATAAAAACTCCTCTTTTCCAGCCCTATCTTCAGGCTTTATGTCCTCATACTAGCACAATCTTTATATTTTGTCAATAATAATTTATAAAAATGTTTATGTTTTTTTCGATTGCGCAGTATTTTTAATAGTCCATCACATATTATACCACTTATGTAATTAAAAACAATATATATTATATTAGAGTAAAAATCATTTGTTATAATAAATAATATGCTAGATACAGCTAAACAATTCATTCAATCCGCAAACAATATAGTTATTATTCAAGCCGAAAATCCCGACGGCGACAGCCTGGGTTCAAGCTTGGCGCTGGAAGAAGTCCTAAGCGACCTAGGGAAGACTGTTACTTTATATTGTCCAGTAGATATACCGAAATATCTTCATTATATTCGCGGTTGGGATCGAGTGCAGAACGACTTTCCGTTTCAAGCCGACGCCGCGATAATTGTCGACACAAGCGCGGATGTCCTTCTCAGTAAGGTATTAGAAACTCCTGGAGCGCGACATTTCTTAGAAACACACCCAACTCTGGTTATCGATCATCACACAGCCGAATCGACACTTAGCTTTGATCATATTATGTTATCAGAAACCGTCGTGGCGACCGGGGAATTACTGTATAAACTGTTCAGGCATTCCGACTGGAAGATAAACCCTCAGGCGGCCGAAGATTTATTGATAGCTATTATGAGCGACAGCCTGGGGCTTACTACACAAAACACCACGGCTCAGACTTTCCATACGGCGGGAGAACTTACAGAGCTGGGCGCGTCTAATGCGGAAATTGAAGAACGACGACGCGAATTTATGAAAAAATCGCCAGAAATTTTGGCGTACAAGGGAAAATTGATCGAGCGAATCGAATATTTATTAGACGGACAATTGGCGCTGGTGCATGTGCCATTTGAAGAAATCCAAACCTACAGCGATGCCTATAACCCCGGTGCGTTGATTGGTGATGAATTGAGGCTGGTTGAAGGCGTGGCGCTTAGTTGTGTTATTAAAACTTACCCTGACGGCAAATTAACTGCGCGCTTAAGAGGTAATTTACCAATTGCCGATACTGTAGCTGGATACTTTGGTGGCGGCGGCCATCCGTACGCGGCAGGATTCCGCGTATATGAAAGCTATGATGAAATCGTAAGGGAATTAGTCGCAGCGACGGATCAAGCTCTACAAACAGAATATTGATCCACTACGCTATCAATATATACCTCTCAGGCCTGCTCTATCTAGTTGCTCTATCAAATCATCATTCACATCAAATGCATTTTCAGACTGTAGAGGACCGTTAACTTTTCTTCGTACCTCTTCTACTCGGTCCGATACACTAGGGCAACTAAACATTATTCTATCATTATACGTCAGATAATCCTGGAGAACTTTGCTTACAGCATAAGCTTGCAATTCAGAACGGAGGTTTACTTGATCGGATTTAGGGTCTATTTCCAAAACTGGATTCGTGACACAATCATGCGCATGAGATGTCTCGTGAGCCAATGAAGAGACATTAACGCATGTCAGTCCAGACTGGGCCACACTAATAATAGGGCGAAGATATACATAAGAGTCCGTCCCGGTGTCCCCCAATTTGTAAAAATTAGTACTACAAAAACCGCCAACATCTGTTCTTTTTACTTTTGTGGGCGGATAGATAGATACATAAGTACACATTCTGGCGATACTTTCACTAGCAAAAGTATCGCTTATTCTATCTTTTTGCACTGGCATGAGAGATATCTGCCTTCCAGAAATAACAAACTCATTACTCCCAGTAAGTGGTATTCTATTTTTATCTGGCCAGTCTGGATCAGGATGGCTGCCTCCCAGTTCTTCACCTTCAATATATTTCATAGGTTCCAGCATTTGAGCCGTATTACATAGTCCTAAGGCTAAATCCCCCAGTTTATCAATTATCTCAGGCACCTCTAAAGCACCTATCAACCTATCTTTCATATACTTTAAAGAATCCAGTGTAATAGGCCTATTGTAGCTGGATATTGGCTGACGACGCTCCTGCACTATTTTTCTCATACTTTTTATTATATATTAAATATCTTATTTTGTCAAGCACGAGGTCTTATCTGGCGACATAGATACAACGTCTTAGACCCTGATAGGACTAGGTTAGAACTGATGTCACACCAGGCATCTAATCTTATATCTTCATCTGCTTGTCGCTATTCCTTGAATTTAATATACAAACAGAAGTCCCAACTGGGGCTGTTTTTTATGTCAATTTTGAAAAACCAGCCAGAGTGCCGTACAATAGAACTAATGATAAAACTCTATAACACGCTCACTAGACGAAAAGATGAACTGAAACCGCTTGACGAAGAAACGGTCAAGTTTTATACCTGCGGTCTAACAGTTTATTCGCAACCGCACATCGGCAACTGGGTTGGCTATATTTACTGGGACGTGTTAGTGCGATTGTTACGCTGGCAAGACATTCCCGTTGTTCGAACACAAAACATCACTGACGTTGGTCATTTGACAAGTGATGACGACAATGGTGAAGATAAGATGGAAAAAGGTGCGCGCCGTGAGGGGAAAACTGCCTGGGATGTAGCGGAAAGATATATTTCCATAGCCAATCACGAGGCTTACGACGTGCTGAAATTGATAAAACCAGATTATTTGGTGCGGGCGACGGATTATATTCAGCAGCAGATTGACTTCGCAAAAGGACTGGACGAAAAAGGATTTTTATATAAAATCGACGGCGACGGCATGTATTTTGATACGTCGCTTTTGAAGGATTACGGGAAATTAGCGCGGCTGGACATAGCTGGACTGGAGGCTGGCGCCAGAGTGAGCGTTGAGGGGAAGCGCAATATTACCGACTTCGCCGTGTGGAAGTTTTCGCCAAAAGACGCCAAGCGCGATATGGAATGGGACAGTCCGTGGGGAATCGGTTTTCCTGGCTGGCATCTGGAATGTTCAACAATTGCCCGTGAAACACTTGGGGATTCTATTGATATTCACGCGGGCGGAATTGATCATATTCCAGTTCATCACACGAATGAAATTGCTCAGAGTGAAAGTCTGACTGGAAAGCAATTTTCTCAGATTTGGCTACATAATAATCACATAAAAGTCGACGGCCGAAAGATGAGCAAATCTCTGGGGAATATTATTACGCTGGAAGATATTATTTCGCAAGGCTTTAGTCCGATGGCGTTTAAGCTGGCGATTCTCAGCAAGCATTATCAAACGGAGGGAAATTTTACCTGGGAAATCCTGGAAGCAGCGCAGGCGCGATTGAATCATTGGCGAGATTATGCGGTTCTGAGACATCAGACTCACGACACACTGGAAGATGACGACGATAAGGACGAGCAGGACGATTCGGTTTCGTTATTAGCGGGGCGTCAGGCGTTGGTCGAGAAATTGAACGATGATTTGGATACTCCAGGCGCACTGGCGTTGATTGATGAAGTATTTTCAAAGCTGGATCACACGCCGCTTGATAAGATTCATCGGCAGAGTTTGGTGCAATTTATTGATGAGATTGACGAGATTTTAGGGCTGGATTTGGCTGAGTCTACGCCTGATATTACTGACGATTTGAAGAGGTTGATTATTCAGCGACGTCAAGCACGCGCAGAGAAAAATTGGGAAGAATCCGACAGAATTCGCGATGAACTTCTTCAGGCCGGCGTTGCTGTTCGTGATACGCCAAGCGGCAGCGTTTGGACATGGAAATAGCCCGATAGATTCAACGGGCTATATTTTTATTTCGTACTAATTAATCTTCGTTTTTCAATTTCTTAACTAATTTATTAAGCGGCTTTTCGTTCTCAACGCGGTTAGACTTGGCTTGTTCTAAGTAATTGTCCAGCAAAACCTTAACGACGCCAGCGGCTGGAATAGCAACCAAACCGCCCAATAGACCACCGACATATAAACCAATTGTCACCGCAACCAAGACAGTCAGAGCCGACAGCTCAACCTTCTTTGATTGGATAGATGGTGAAACAAAGTTATTTTCAATTTGCTGATAAACAACGAAATAAATCGCGTAAATAATGCCCGCTGTCATATTATTGAAGAACAGTAGTAGTGATATCAACGCGCCAGCAATAGTTGCGCCAAACATTGGAATTAGCGTCAACACAAACGTCGCCATAACGGTGAGCATTGCCAAATTGGAAT
>CAUUAX010000014.1:0-15845 GCA_963543285.1 uncultured Candidatus Saccharibacteria bacterium | reverse complement strand
CAGTTAGCGCTACTGTGGCGTCAGTGATTCTGGCGGCGCTAGTGTGGATAATTAATGGTATCGCCTTGATGTTCGAAGGTGTCCTCAAAAAGAGTATTTTGCATTTTGATTCAGGCGTGCTCCTGACTTTGTGCGGTGTTTTATTTACTATTAAAAACCTAGCTTTACCTGTTCACGCTATCACAATACCATATTTGTGGTCAGCGGCAATTCTTTCGGGGGCGGTGATGTCGTGGCGTTGGTTGGGGTATATTCATAAGTCTACGATAATACATCTAGTACTGGCTCTCTCTGCGCTTAGTCTGCCGACTCTCATCCTGGCGTTCGCGGGAGACAGCGTTATGGAAATATTATTCCTAATAGAGCATTCATTGATGGTCGCTGTGGGGCTGGTACTTAACAAACGACTGATTACGACCTGGGGTGCCGTATGTGTGACATTAGCTTTGATATACCTATTGTCGGGATACACTTATGTATTAGCTATTTTGGCTGGTATATCTATCATTGTAGCGGTAATAATTGTGGTAGCGAGAGCTCAAAAAAGCAAAAGACAAGATATTGCAAAAAGATAGTTTTTATGCCATAATATTGACGTATGAAAGAAAAAGCTGTTATTGGGTCGACTGAGCTTGTGGATTTTGGCAAGCGAGCGCAAAAAGTCCCAGCTAAAATTGATACGGGCGCCGATTCCAGTGCGGTTTGGGCGAGTAATATTCGCATTGATAAAGATGGTGTATTGAAATTTTCTCTATTTGGTAAGGGTTCGCCGTATTATAATGGTAAGGTATTTAAGAGAACTGATTATTCTGTAGCCAGCGTGCGCTCCGCAATGGGTCAAAATCAGATTCGTTATCGAACGCACTTTTGGGTAAAAATTAGTGGGCGAAAAATTAAAATGCTGATGAATCTATCTGATCGGTCGAAGAATGAATTTCCGGTGTTAATTGGCAGACGGTCGATTTCTGGAAAATTCCTAGTGGACGTATCAAGAAAAAATGTTCGCAGGAAAAAACCGTCCGTAACTGCTAGCCTTAATGAAGAAGTAAAATTGAATCCATACGAATTTTATAAAAAATATCATCAGAAAGGTGAAGAAAAATAATGCGAATTGCAATCTTATCCAACGGCAACATTAATTATTCGACGCTTCGCCTGAAAGAAGAGGCTGAAAAGCGCGGTCATCAAGTTAAAGTTATTAAGTATAAAAACTGCTACGTTTCAATTGACGAAAAGCATCCGACGGTTATATACAAAGGTAAGGAAATCGGCGAATTTGACGTAGTAATTCCGCGAATTGCGAGCCACATGACAAAGTATGGAACAGCGGTTTTGCGTCAATTGGAGATGATGTATCCGAAGGCATTTTTCATGAATCGCTCGATTGCAATTACTAGGGCGCGGGATAAATTGCGCTCAACACAGTTATTAGTTAAAGCGGGAGTGTCGATTCCGAAGACGGTCTTTTCCCGAAACGCAACTGACATTGATTCGCTCATTGAAGAGATTGGTGGTATGCCAGCGATTATTAAGTTGGCGCGTGGTACGCACGGAAATGGTGTGGTTCTGGCGGAAACTAAAAAGGCCGCCAAGTCTGTTCTGCAGGCGTTCTATTTGACCAACTCGGATGGCACGAACGTGCTGCTTCAGGAGTTTATTAGAGAGTCGGCTGGTGTCGATATTCGTGCGTTTGTGGTTGGTAGTCAAGTGGTGGCTAGTATGAAGCGTCAGAGTTTGGACGATGATTTTCGTAGCAATTTGCACAAGGGCGGCGAAGGAACCAGTATAAAATTGACAGATTCTGAACGTAAAATGTGCGTGAAAGCCGCTAAGGCAATGGGACTAACGGTTGCCGGAGTCGACTTCATGAGATCAAGCCGTGGTGCTTTAGTGCTGGAAGTTAATGCTAGTCCAGGATTTGGAATTGAGAAAATTACTCGCCGAAATGTGGCTGGAAAGATAATTGAATACATCGATCGAAACGCCAAGCGTGGCAATAAAAAAGATAAAATCGGCGCTTAAGCATAAACTTGTTATAATAGGTTTATGGACGAGCCTCGTCACTCGACAGTAACTCAAACTGTCATCAAATGGATATTTATCTGCGGTATGCTAATGGTTATTGGTGGGGCAATTTTTTATGCTTTTCGAACGGTTTCGCCAAAAACGGAAATGATTTACCTGAATAAGACGATGCTTCGGGCGGAAATTGCTAATGATGAAGAATCGCAGCGGAAAGGCTTGTCTGGAAGGCTGGGAATTGATGAGAATTATGCCATGCTGTTCGTATTTGACCATAACGATCGCCATAAAATGTGGATGAAAGATATGAAGTTTTCGGTTGATATGATTTGGATCAATGATAAAAAGCGCGTCGTCTATATAAAACATAATGTCAAGCCAGATGCTGAGCCGCATGAAAAATATGCGCCACCAGTTCCGGCAAAGTACGTGTTGGAAGTGAAGGCGGGAGTTGCTAAGCAGGCGAGCGCCACGGTTGGGTCACAGGTAAAATTTGATTTGGAGGAGGATAAATGAGCGTGATAATTCTATTTGGAGCAATTTTAGTAACGGTTTTTGCGGTTGCATTTGTTTCATCTCGAAGATTCGGTCCGTTGGCGTTGGCGTTGGCGACGGGATTTTTACTATCAGAATGGTGGGGTGGCTGGCTGACAGGAGTGCTGGATGGCTTGAAATTGGAAACTGGTTTATTGCCAAATGGTGTAATTTCGGGATTAGTTTTAACGTTGGTTCCGTTAATTATGCTTCTTTTAAGCGGTCCGAGATATCAGAAAAAACATGAGAGAATTGTCTCGGCGGTGGGAATCGCGTTTTTGACAGCAGCGCTATTGGTGGTTCCTCTGGGAAAATATATATCACTAGACGGACAGGCGCTGGAATTGTATAAGATTTTCGCGAATAATTGGCGGTATGTCGCTACGGCAGGTTTGGTGTTTGGCTTGATTGACATTTTTTCACTACATACTGGCGGACATAAACTCGCTAAGCATTGACCTTTATGCTGGTTTGTGCTAGGATGAAGAAAGCGGATATTCCGAATGGGTCCATAGCTCAGCTGGTTAGAGCACCTGCCTTTTAAGCAGGGTGTCCCGGGTTCAAGCCCCGGTGGACCCTCCAAATTTGATGAAATTGACTCCCTTGGTGGAGTCTTTTTTGTAGCTCCAAATGTAGATATACTTTAAGTATGAATAGATGGCTATTTGAGAAGTTGCATATTTCTTGGTTGGTGGCGGCGTGGTGTCTCGGTCTGACAATTGGCGTAATTTCTATTCATTACATACCGCGGTCGTTTGCGGCGAACTCATTATTTTTATTGGTCGGGCTGACTATTTTCGTAATCGTGGCAATTTGGCGCTGGCGATTTTTCGTGATTTTAGCAATTATTTCTGGAGTTTTGGTCGGTCTTTGGCGCGGTGAAATCGGCAGAAAAGGCGTGGAGATTTATGATTCGTTAATCGGAAAAGTCGCAATTATCCAAGGTCAAGTTTTGGAGGATCCTGATCTCGATAAAAATAGTCAAACGGTTCTTAGATTGGGCAATTTGCGGATGAATAATGAAAAATTGCCGGGACAAATTTGGGTGACGACGCCAGATAAAAACTCAATTAAGCGCAGTGATATCGTGAAGGTTAAGGGTAAAATGACGGCGGGGTTTGGGGCTTTTTCAGCAAGCATATATCGGGCGAAAATTATTAGCGCCGAAAGACCCGTTCCGGGTGATGTGGCGGTGGGAGTTCGTGATTGGTTTGCGGGGCGGGTCCGTGAGCATGTTCCGGAATCAGAGTCCGCGCTAGGGCTGGGATTTTTACTGGGTTTAAGGCGTGCTATGCCAGCTGAATTAAGTGACAATTTGAAAATTGCTGGACTAACGCATATCGTGGTGGCGAGCGGCTATAATTTAACAATTTTAGTTCGTTTAGCGCGACGATTATTCGCCAAGCGATCAAAATATTTAGCGATGCTCAGCGCGGCTGTTATGATAATTGGTTTTATGGCGGTGACTGGATTAAGTCCCAGTATGTCGAGAGCTGGCTTGGTGGCGGGACTGAGTTTGGCGGCGTGGTATTATGGTCGGACAATTCATCCGCTGGTCCTACTTCCTGTGTCGGCGGCAATTACATTATTGATAAATCCGCAATTTGGTTGGGGCGATTTGGGCTGGCAATTAAGCTTTGCTTCGTTTGCGGGCGTGATCATGTTGGCGCCGCTTCTACATTCTTATTTTTTCGGCAATAAAGAGCCGGGCGCGTTTCGACAGATTTTAATTGAAACTTTGTCGGCGCAAATTATGACACTGCCGCTGCTTATGTTGAGCTTCGGTGTTATTAGTAATGTGGCGCTAATTGCGAATATGTTGATTTTGCCGTTTGTACCGCTAGCGATGCTGCTGACGTTTATGTCGGGCGTGATGGTTTTTGTGCCAATAATTGGCGTGTTGATTGCAATTCCGACGACTTGGCTTCTTGGCTATATGATTCAAGTCACCAATTGGACGGCTGGATTTGAGTGGGCTCAAATGGAAGTTAGTATCAATTTGTGGCAGTGTGCGGTTTTATATGTGGCGCTAATTTTGGTAATAATTTGGATGAAAAAGCAAACTAAATTAGACCTCGCTAAGATAAATATTGTGGAGTAGTGTATAATAGTAACAGATTGAAATAGCAAATAACTTTAGGAGAAATTATGTCAGGACACAGTAAATGGGCTACAACTCACCGACAAAAAGCGATTGTTGACGCTAAGCGCGGCGCGATTTTTACGAAATTGGGCAATCAAATTGCTATTGCAGCACGTGGCGGCACAGATCCAGCGCTGAACTCAAGTTTGGCGATGGCAATTGAAAAAGCTAAGGCTGCGAATATGCCTAGCTCAAACATTCAGCGAGCAATTGACCGAGTGGCAGATAAGAGTGCGGCGGCTTTGGAGGAAATTGCTTACGAAGGTTATGGTCCTGGCGGCGTGGGTGTTATTATTGAAACGGCGACAGATAATCGCAATCGAACATTGCCAGAGGTAAAAACTGCGTTGGTTAAAAATGGCGGACGAATTGCCGATGCTGGTAGTGTGATGTTCCAATTTACGCGCAAAGGCGTCATTACTATCGAAGGCAGCGGGGAAGATTTGTTGCTAGCGGTTTTGGACGCTGGCGCCGAAGATGCTGTCGAGGAAGACGGCGAAATTATCGTGTATACGGAGTTGAAAGATTTGGCGAGCGTGCGGAATAGATTGGTTGAGCAAGGCTTGAAGGTTAAAGATGCGGAACTGCGATATATTGCCAATACGCCGATAGAAATTGCCGACATGGAAACTGCGCAGAAATTGATGAAAATGATTGATGCGTTGGACGATTTGGATGACGTTGTGAATGTTCATACTAACGCGGATATCACAGCGGAATAAAATCATCGCTTTAAGGAATCGCTCCTTTTTTTGGGGCGATTTTTAATTTGACAAAAAGTACGCTAAACTAAAGATGATTAACCATAAGCAAGGAGCGAGCATGAAGTATTTGCGCAACACACTACTTATGATACTAGCCGCGGCACTAATAATGCCGTCGCCGTTGGTTTTAGCGGAAGGTGTTTCAGAGTCTGTTCGGGAGTCGAAAGTTGATGACGTCCAGACCGTTGATAATAGTATTAAATCGGCTGAGGAAGCGAAAGATTCAGTTGTTGACAAGGAACAGATCGATAGCAATTCATCTCCCCAATCAAGTGAAAATTACGAGACTCCAACGGAGAATTCGTCTATAGATAGTCCGAGCGAAAATCCTGCCGCCAATGAGTCTTTAAAATCCGAGTCAAACCCTGAATCTGAGCCGCCAAAAACAGATAATTCAGATAAAAGCACAGAAGAAAATGCGCCGATATTAATTTCAAAAATTAGTCAGGACAAAAAATACGTTGAGATTTATAATCCGACGAATCAGAATGTTAATTTGGCTGGTTGGAAAATAGAGTATTACACTGGATCTGGCGCTAAAACCGTTGGAAAAATCGCTAAAACTGTTGGAAAAATTTTCAAGGATGAAGTAATATCGCCGAACGAATTTTTGGTTTTGTCAAACGATAAGATGTTAGCGGGCGCCATAAAGTTTGATAATAATTTAGGTTTGGCTCAGAGCGACGGATCGGTCGTACTGTTGCGTTCGGACGGTTCGGTCGCAGATACTGTTGGCTGGGGGAGTAGTTCAAAGTCTGCGGGTTCGCCAATTAAGGGCGGTGTGAAAATTGTTTGGCGCTGTTTTATTGGTAAAAATATTATTGATTCGAAAAATAATTCCACTGATTTTTTGTCGAGTAAAGGTTCTGACAATCAGGAAATTGCGCCATATTCACGTCCTAGCTGCAAAAAGCCAGAATCTAACCCTGGCTCCAAGCCCCCAAGAGAACTCAATAAATGCGAAGGTCTGAAGCTAAGTGAAATTGCGTCGAATGTTGATGAACAGTTCATTGAGATTGTCAATTCTGGCGAAAAAACCGTCATTACGACGGGCTGTAAATTGACAGTTGGCGATTCTGGTGTTCGTGAAAATATTGGTAACATCGAATTAAATCCTGGCGAATTTTTAACGATCAAAATAAAAAATACGAATCTGAAATTGCCAAAAACAAAAGGAAAAGTTTATTTACTAGATGAGGCTGGTTCGGAAATTGATTCCGCTGAATATAAGAAGTTAGCGAAAAGCTCTTCGTGGAGTTTGATCGATGATGAGTGGGCGCAAACGTTTATGATAACTGAAAATTCCGAGAATATCTTTAAGGAATATTTGGATTGTCAGGATGGTTACGAGCGAAATGTACTGGGTAAATGTGTGAAAATTGCCATCCCGCCCGTTGAAAGCCCTTGTCCTGTTGGTCAATATCGTCATCCGGAAACCCGCCGTTGTCGAAAAATTGAAGCGGCAAAAACTATTACGCCCTGTAAAGATGGCTATTATCGTAGTGAAGAAACTGGCAGATGCCGATCTATCGCATCGGCTGCGGCAAAAACTTTGAAGCCTTGCCCAGAAGGTCAATTCCGCAATTCATCTACGGGTCGATGTAAGAAAATTGCCTCCACTGATGATATAGCAAAAGAATGTCCGGAGGGATTTGAGCGTAATCCGCAAACTAAGCGATGTCGAAAGATAAAATCTGCGAATATGCCAACCGTTGGTTCGGCGGCTGCTGAAGTTAAGCAAGTCGCTGGTGCTACTTGGGGTTGGTGGGTGTTTGGCGGCGTGAGCTTACTGGCCGTCGGTTATGGCGTATGGCAATGGCGATGGGAAATTTCGCAATTTGTACGAAAAATCCGCGAAAGCATTAAATCCGCTAGCGGTAAATAATTGCTATAATAAAGATATGAGAATTATCGGGATTGACCCGGGAACGGGAATTTTGGGGTTTGGTGTGATTGATTTTTCTCGTGGCAAGTTCAAGATGGTCACGGCGGGAGTTGTGACGACGCCGGCACATACGCCAATTGACGAAAGGCTTGAAGATATTTTTGATAGCCTAACAGAGATTATTGCCGAAACAAATCCTGATGTTATGTCGATTGAAAAGCTATTTTTTGCGCGCAATGTTACGACGGCGATTTCTGTGGCGGAGGCGCGCGGCGTGGCGATGTTGACTGGGCGAAAAGCCGGAATGCCGATTGCTGAATATACGCCGTTACAAATAAAACAAACTTTGACTGGCTATGGAAAGGCTGATAAAAAGCAGGTTCAGGAAATGGTGCGACTTAATTTAGGTCTGAAAGATGTTCCGAAGCCGGATGACTGCGCGGATGCTTTGGCTGCAGCAATTACACACGCAGCGATGAATCGGGTATAATTGAAATATGATTGCACATGTTTTTGGAAAAGTTGCTGAGAAGTTTAATAGCTCGTTAGTCATTGATGTTCATGGTGTTGGATATGAAGTTAGCGTGGCGACTAATGATTTTGATGCGGTGATATTAGATCAGGAAGTAAAATTTTACACTTATCATCACGTGCGCGAACAGTCTGAGGAGTTGTTTGGGTTCTCTAGCTTGGCGGCGAAAAAGTTATTTGAAATGCTAATTACGGTTCAGGGGGTTGGCCCGAAGGCTGCGCTGGCTATTCTGAGCTTGGGTGATGCCGAGCGAGTGCGCAATGCTATTGCTAACGCTGACAGCGGCTTTGTACAAAAGGCTACTGGCGTTGGTAAAAAAACTGCCGAGCGAGTGGTGGTTGATTTGAGTGATAAAGTTGGTCTGCCGACTAGTTACGGACAAACGGAAACTCCGCTACAGACTGAATTGAACACTTCTGATGAGGCCTTGGAGGCGTTGATGGCTTTGGGTTATACATTAGCGGATGCCACTAAGGCACTCGAAAACGTTGATGTCAATTTACCAACAGCTCAGCGAGTAACTGAGGCGCTGAAGAAATAAAACGTATTTGTTGTGGTGCGCGCGCGACCCGCTGTTAATTATTTTTTGCTTCAACCTCTTGTCTTGATTCTTCAATAAGGCTCTTCACTTCTTCGGTGGTTAGCGCGTCATCAGAATAAAAGCTCTTCTGCACACTACGCCGTATTTGCTGCCCTTGGATATCGGTAATTCCATATAAACCCGGAAGGTCGTCGAACAGGTGGTTACACGACTGCTCTGTAAATATATTAGCCAAATCTTCAGAGGAAGCTTTTCTTGAGTCTATTTTTTTATGCCATAAAAACGGATATCTTACTAATAAGCCAATTATGTGCTTTGCAATTTCTGTTGATTTTGGGTCATATTCTTCTGTCTGTTCGAAATTGCCGTATCCCCGCTTAGTCAAGGTATCGCTAATATTTTGTACGTCTATTACGATTCTGGTCGACTCAATTCCTTCAGATTCGTCGCAAGGCGTTAAGCCTAGTTCTCTCAAAAGATAAGGCACCGCCTTTGACATTGAAGTGGTGTCTTCATTTGGAATTTTTCTGTATATGTCTCGTATATCTCTGAGGGCATCTGACATTATATTTTGACCTTTCTTGGTAATATTAAAAAAACGTATATTTAATATTATAAAATTGAATACGATAATTTGTCAAGTATGGCATTTTATGATCACTATTCGGTAAATGTTATAATTAGTTTATGGCAATTGAAAGAATAGTTGATACAAGTTCGCATGATGATGATTCTGAAGAGCAGCGAATTGAGGTGAGTCTGCGTCCGCAGAGTTTTGCTGAGTATGTTGGTCAGGAAAGATTAAAACGTAATTTGCGATTGGCGATTGATGCGGCTAAAAAGCGCGGCGAGCCGTTGGACCACGTATTATTATACGGTCCGCCGGGGCTTGGTAAAACAACTATGGCAACGGTGATTGCTAATGAAATGGGTACGAATCTGCGAATTACCAGCGGTCCGGCTATTGAAAAAGCTGGCGATTTGGCATCGATTCTGACTAATTTGTCGGACGGCGATATTCTGTTTATCGATGAGATTCATCGGTTGGGGCGATCAGTGGAGGAGATTTTGTACTCCGCAATGGAAGATTTTAAGCTGGATATTGTGATTGGAAAAGGTCCGGCAGCGCGATCAATTCGATTGGATTTACCGCGATTTACGGTGATTGGCGCGACGACGCGAACCGGAAGTTTGGCGGCACCTTTGCGTGATAGGTTCGGGCATATTTATCGTTTGGAATTTTACACGCCAGAGGATATTGCGAAAATTGTGACGCGTAGTGCGAAGATTTTAGAGTCGTCAATTCGAAGTGAAGCGGCGGATTTATTGTCGACGCGAGCGCGCTTGACGCCACGTATTGCCAATAGACTTCTTAAGCGCGTCCGTGATTACGCCGACGTTAATGGCGACGGAATAATTGATGTAGAAACTACAACCAACGCTTTGGAAATGCTGGAAGTGGATGAGTTGGGCTTGGATCCGGCTGATCGTAATTTATTACAATCGATTCTGGAGAATTATGGCGATAATCCTGTTGGTTTAACAACAATTGCGGCGTTGACTGGTGACGAAGCGACGACAATTGAGGATTTTTATGAACCATATTTGCTACAAATTGGTTTTATTGAGCGCACACCGCGTGGTCGTCGAGTGACGATTAAAGCGAAGCGACATTTGGGAAAATAGTTATCGTATTCTTCGGCTTTTTGTGTTTTAATAAAACCAGACAAACTTAACTAGGAGCCGCCATGGGCAAAAAACAAGCAACGACATCACCAGTTAAGAACTCTAAAGCTAGGCGCTGGCTACGACGATTTATAATTTTGATAGGAATTTTGGCTGGTTTGTGGCTAGTCAATTTTTTAACTTGGCTGCCAGCGTATATGGAAGTATGGAGTATGGCACGAGATCCAATGGCTGAAAAGGGCGTTTTGGGATTAAAGCTGAAATCGTCACGCGAAAGACATCGCATACCTACAGAACGCGGATTTTTAAAAAAGAGTACATCTCTATCAGTTGATAGATATTATGAGATGCCCCAGAATGAGTCGGTGAGTGATTTGTTAAATAGATTGCAACGATACGCTGAAGATTCTGGCTGGAAGCTAGACAAAGAGAGGTCTGGGGAGGAATATTTTGTAGGATATAAAGATATAGAGGGTAGGGAATACTCTCTCTGGGTTAGCGTTATACTAAACGATAAGTATAACAATGGTGTTCATATAAGTGTTGAGGGCTTGGGTGATTAATATGAAAATTAGAGTTATTATATTATCTTTCTTTGTAGCTATTATTTATGGCCTTTTTATACAACAGTCGGCACAAGGCGAGGTTGTTCCTTATAATTACGCAGGAAAGAAACTTACGATTACATTATTAGGCGATTCTTATTCAGCCGGAAATGGCGCTGATGGGTATGAATATGGTCCTGCTGTCTGTCATCGCAACAGTAATAACTGGGCGGAAATGTATAAAAGATGGCTAAGCAATAACGGACTGTCAGTAACGCTTATAAATCGCGCTTGTTCTGGAGCTAAAATTAATGACTTCTTGAAGGATAAGAATGCGGGTAGTGTCGTAAAAACGATTAGTGATGATCCGGGCAAGCTAGCGACGAATGAACAGATTATTAAATATGCAGAAGACAGGGATATCTGCAATATTAAACCGAATAATGACTTAAAAGTTGCTTATAGGATCATAAGTAGTGCGATTGGCTCTAAGCGCGGAAAAAATCAGAAAAGAGTTAATATAAGATGTAATTATACGATTCGACGACAACTTGATAGCGTGGATCGCAGCACGGATATGGTAATGATGACGATTGGTGGAAATGATTTGGATTTTGACGGCATTGTTAAGTCTTGTTTTGCTGCTGTAATAAGATCTGCTTCAGATTGCAAAACAAAGATAAATGACGCAAGAAATAATATGGAAGATTTAGAGCTAAATCTTAAAGGCATTTTATCATCGCTTAATTCTCGTTTACGTCCAGATGCGAAAATAGTTCTTTTAGGATATCCGCTACTAGCACTTGATAATGGCGAGAAGCTATCCGATTTTTCGGTTGCTAGTGAAGTGCGTAAGTTAGGGCTGGAAGGTAATTTACGCCAGAAAAAGGTAGTTGAGGAGTATAATAAAAGCCTTGGTAAAGAAAAAGTGATTTTTATTGACAGTTTGCCGAAGCGTTTTTCTGGACATGAACCAGACGCCTCAATATTTAAGAAGAATCACGATCGTTGGATTCATGAATTCCTTGAGCCAAATGCGTTCAATATGAGTTCGTGGTATCACCCAAACTTCTTTGGGCATAGCAATTATATGTCAGCGCTTCGCGAAAAAGTACCACTGCCTAATTTGGTGAAACCAATAACGAAAACGAATGGCGATATTGATGTAGTATTTGTTATTGACACGACTGGTTCGATGGGTAGTTCAATTAGTGCTGTTAGAAATAACATTCGAAATATAGTTGAGTCGATCAGTTCGAAAACCAAGAGTGCTAGATTTGCACTGGTTACTTATCAAGATCATCCGTGTTGTGGCGGAAGCTCGGGAGACTATCCGTCCAAAATTGAGACAGATTTTACGAGTAGTGCCGAGGTGTTTAACAAGGCTGTCAATTCTATTCAACTCGGTAATGGCGGCGATGATGAAGAATCTGTTTATTCTGGCATTAAGGCGGGGCTGAATCTACAGTGGCGAGCGGGAGTAAAAAAGATTATGATTGTGATTGGTGACGCTCCGGCTAAGGATCCAGAGCCAGTTACTGAGCTAACCGAACAATCTATCGTTGATGCTGCTTATGCTGTTGATCCAGCTCAAATATATATTATTGATACTTCTGGATATGATGCGATGGCATCTGTGATGTCTTTGGCTGAAAGAACGGGCGGCGCATATTTACAAGCTGATGATAGCGATAAGATTGTTGATCAGGTTAATGTGTCGATTGAAAATGTGACAAATAAACCTAATGCTTGGATCAATCGTCAATATGTGGCGAAAATTGGCGATACGTTAGAATTGGATGGCGCTGGTTCTTATTCGGCAAATGGTAAAATCGTGAAATATGAATGGGATGTCGATCAAGACGGCGTGTATGACGTGACGACGGATAGACCTTTTGTTAATTATATGTTTACTAAGGAGTTTTCTGGGCTGTTAACACTTAGGGTGACCGATAGTTCTGGACTGACGAACGTAGCAACGACGACTTTGACGGTTAGCGATGACGGCGATGAACATGAACGGGAGTTTGATAATTGTCCAGATGTAGCGAATCCAGATCAAGCGGATTATGACAAGGATGGAATTGGTGATGCTTGTGATTCTGATCCGGGATATTTGAAAGAATATGGATATTATCAGATGTTAGAGTATGAAAAGAATCAAGCAAAGAAAGATGATGGTAAAAAAGAAAATACAAATCGTAAACCTGTTGACATGTCTTCGAGTAATGAAGTAAGCGGCGGTGACAACAAGAAAATAGCCACCATGGCTTCTGGCAGTAAGGACGTAAAACTTCAGGAGAATGGTGGTGTGAATGAGGTGGAGTTGAAGGAAACTCAGAAAAAATCCGAGGATAATGAAGATAACAGGGATGGATCGTCGTGGTTTGGTATTGCTGCAGCTGTTGGAATAGTTGCAATCAGTGTAGTAACAATAGCTATAAAAGTTTATCGCCAAAAAACAAGACTATCTTAAGTTCTATCGTGTTATAATATAGGCATGAATCCACAAACATCCTCATCAGAAGATTTAACGCAGCCTGTTGCGTACGATGCTGATGGTCGACCACTGTACCATCATCCACCACAGACTGGTCGTCCAGCTCCGGTTGTGGCGCAGACGAATTCTTACGTGACGGCAAGGCCAGAAATTATCGATGGGGAGAATTTTGATCCGCGATTGCGTAGCCAATATGCTAATGAGCCGCAAGTCGTACATGTTGCGCGAGATATTGACCCGAAGCCATTTACTATTAGCGATGACCTGAAGCAAAAGCATGAAAAATCAGTTCAACAATACCCGAATCTCAATTTGAGCGAAGGCGAATATATCATTTTGGACATTAAACGTCATCCAATTGGCATGCTAATCCCGACGGGAATTTCGGTTTTCTTGGTGGTGATGATCATGGTGTTTGTGATGTTTTATCCGTCAATTGCTCGTGACGCAATTATCTCGCCGATGCCTTCGCTGACCGATGTGTTTGGCGTGGCAATGTTGCTTATTGGGATAGTGGCGCTTGGCGGTGCGGTGTCTTTGTGGATATATTTGCAAAATCATTTTTACATGACCAACGAAAGTGTAATTCAGGAAATCCAGGGTAGCTTATTTTATAGGCACGAGCAAACGGTGAGCTTGGGCAGCATTGAGGATGCAAGCTTCCTCCAATCAGGCATTATTCAGACTCTTTTCAATTATGGCACGATTCGCCTCAGTACCGAAGGCGAAGAAACGACATATATATTCCATTTTGTGGCAAATCCACGCAAGCAAATTGCGATAATCAATAATGCCATTGAAGATTTTAAGAACGGTCGTCCTGTTTGTGATGATTAGCTAATTATTTGTGGCGACTTTCTTTTATGTAGTCGTCTTCATCAACAAGCGTCGCAACGAGTTTGTATGACTTACATTTTCCGTCATTACAATTTGAAGATTCATAGCGGTAACTGCTGTCTTTTTCGCCAATTTTCTTACCTTGTGGATCTTTTAACAACGCGGGATCCATAGTCGGAAGCGTACCTTCTTCTAACTTCTCCGGGTAATAGCCATTTTTAACGTAAAAACCTTCTTCCAAGCTATAATGCATAGCGTTAATCGCGGTGCGTTTTTTGGCGTTGTTTGATTCGTTGGTTAATTTTGTATATTGTGAGAAACCTAAGATTGCGATGATAATCAAGAAAGTCGCTACAACCAAAAGTTCAATAATAGTGAAACCGTTTCGCTTATTCATGAATGTAATTATAGCAAATCTTGCGACAAATCGGTATAATAAAGGAAGTAACTAAGGAGGGAATGCTATGGCAAAATCAGACAGTAAAACAGTAAATCCAGAAAAGTCAAGTCAGGCATCGGATAAAAAAGTTGACGAAGGTAAGCTTAAGGCACTTGGTCTAGCAATGGATCAAATCACCAAGCAATTTGGTGACGGATCAATTATGAAATTGGGTGAGGCTCATAAAGTCGATGTTGAAGTAATTCCTTCTGGTGCTTTGAGCTTGGATTTGGCGCTTGGCGGCGGATATCCAAAAGGTCGTATCATAGAAATTTATGGTCCAGAAAGCTCAGGTAAGACGACATTGACACTTCACGCTATTGCAGAAATTCAGAAGCAGGGCGGAACGGCGGCGTTTATTGATGCCGAGCACGCTCTTGATCCAGCATATGCCAAGCGTCTGGGTGTAGACACGGAAAATTTGTTGGTTTCTCAGCCAGATAACGGCGAGCAAGCGTTGGAAATTACGGAGACGCTGGTTCGTTCGAACGCGGTGGATTTGGTGGTAGTCGACTCGGTGGCTGCCTTGACGCCACAAGCTGAAATTGATGGCGATATGGGTGATTCTCATATGGGTCTTCAGGCTCGATTGATGAGTCAGGCTCTACGTAAATTGACGGGAATTATCAATAAATCAAAAGCCACGGTAATCTTTATCAATCAGATTCGTATGAAAATTGGCGTGATGTTTGGCAATCCTGAAACGACAACTGGCGGTAATGCGTTGAAGTTTTATGCATCGCAGCGAATTGACATTCGTCGAATTGGTCAAATCAAAGTTGGCGATGATATTATTGGTAACCGCACGAAAATTAAGGTCGTGAAAAATAAGATTGCACCGCCGTTCCGCGTGGCTGAATTTGACATTATGTACAACGAAGGAATCAGTAAAACTGGCGACATTCTGGACTTGGCGGCAACGCACGGTATAGTTGAAAAGTCGGGTGCGTTTTATAAATATAACGGCGAAACGATTGGTCAAGGGCGCGATAAAACGAAGACTTATTTGAAGGAAAATCCTGAGGTTTTGGCGGAAATTGATCAGAAAGTACGTGATAAAGTGAAGGAAGCGGAAAGTTAATGCGTGCGGCAGAGACTGCATATTCAGTGGAAAAGCATATGGCGTCGGTTAATCTTATTTTTGATGACGAGCAGACTACTTACCTTCGAAAACTGTCGGAAAAAATGAATCTTGATTTCGGTGAGTTTATTCCACACGCAACGCTAATCAATGTAACTGAGCAGGATATGCCGCGTCTCAAGTTAGCTGCCGCCGCGTTGCCGTCCCTAGACAAACTGGTACTTGACGGTGTCAACTTCTTGCCAGATGAAGCTGGTAACTGTGTTTGGGTTGAGCTGCGCGTACAGAAAACCTCCTGGATGGTTGAAGTGCGTCGGAAGTTGCTTGAAATGCTGG
>CAUUAX010000013.1:0-17465 GCA_963543285.1 uncultured Candidatus Saccharibacteria bacterium | reverse complement strand
TGAGCCGAACAAAATCAAGCGATTGACAGTTCTCATAAGGTATTTTTCAGTCTGAGCGCCTGGACGCACGCCTTCAATAAATCCGCCCTGCTTCTGAAGATTTTCGGCAATTTCGTTAGCGTTAAAGACGATTCCAGTGTAGAAGTATGTAAAGGCAATAACTAAGATAAAATACAACGTTGGGTAAATAAACGCTTCAGCCGTGCTTCCTGTGAACGAGCCCGCGTTTGGAGCTTGGAACCAAGTGATCAATTTGTTGGCGGTCGGTAGAAGATCGGCGTTACCAGACGCTTTCATAACTTGACCGACGAATTGCGGCAAGCTTAAGAATGCAACCGCGAAGATAACCGGAATAACTCCCGCAGCGATCAACTTAACCGGCAAAATACTTTTTACGTCGCCGTAATTACTGTTTCCGTGAACGCGCTTTGCGTAGTTAATTGTAATAACGCGCTGAGCTTCGTTGATTTTAACTAGGAAGTAAAGGACGATGAGTCCGGCGATTGACATGATTAATATCGTCCAGAACATAACTGGGTTTACAGGGAGAGTGAACCAGTTGAAGACGTTCAGGCTACCAGATGAGGTGTTGAACAATGATGAGATTAATGACGCGAGCATTTGTGGCAATTGGCTAATGATACCAGCGAAGATTACGATAGAAATACCGTTGCCGATTCCTTGCTCAGTGATCAACTCGCCGAGCCACATCAGAAGAACAGAGCCCGCTGTCATTGAAGTGATTGAAACGATCCATTCCATCATAGTAGGGTCGGCCAATGTCGTACTGCCACCTTGAAGAACTGTTTGCCTCAAGATGAAGATGAAAGCAATTGACTGGACAATAGCAAGTGGCACAGTAATAACACGCGTCCATTGCTGAATTTTTCGACGTCCAGATTCACCATCTTTATGTAGTTCCTCAAGCCTTGGAATGGCTTTAGTCAGAAGCTGAATAATAATACTAGCGGTAATAAATGGACTAAGTCCAACCAACACCAGAGAGAAGCTCGACAACGCACCACCAGATAGCAAGTTCAAGATACCACCGAGGTCAGATTGCCCAAGTACCGACGAAATCGCGTTACGCAGCTGTGTTGGTTCCGCCAACGGCACCGGAATGTGCGCTAATAATCGATAAACAACGATTATTCCCACGACAATAAATAGTCGTTTTTGCATATCTTTATTTTTCAGCGAGCGAAAAATTATTCTCCAATTCATGTTTTAGCCCCTCATAGTCACTAACAATTCTTAACTCTGTTAATTATACAGTACCTTAGCGGATATTTCCATACTAAAAACATAAAAGCGTATGCGTTATAATTGAGTCAATAATATAATGTAAACGAGGTATTATATGCAACAGCAACCTGAAATCCCATCAACTCCACCAATTACGCCACCGCCAAACCCAGAATTGCCCCAAAATTATCCACCAAAGAAAAGTAAATTATGGCTATGGGTTACACTGGCAATCCTGGGAGTGCTGGCGACAATCGGAATAGTGGTGGCGATTGTTCTTGTGTCAAATAAAACCACTCCTTCAAAAGACGCTAATATTTCGCGTAAAGAGGCGACCAAGCCTAAGGGTGAAGAAAAGAAGAGTGAGGATAAGAAACAGAATTTAGCTAAATCAAATTCAAAATGTTTAACGTCTGCTGATTTTCGAAAAGCTGGCTATGACTACATGAAAGACGGCTATTTTACGCTTAGCGACGGTAAATATAATTTTAAAAATGTTTTCTTCAATGCGGATTCGACGCAATATACATACGAGGGAATTGCCGTTGACGAACTGGCTAAACTGGGGTCGCTATATAAATCAAACAGCCAAAAGGAATTTTCAATTGAGTTGGTCGGTCAAACGTATGAAAGCTCAAAGACAAGCGCTGGCACAAAATTAGCCATGGAACGCGCCGATAAAGTCAAGCAAGGTTTAGTCTCGCAAGGTTTTCCTGAGAATAAGATTATTATCTCTGAGCCAAAAATCGCCAATCATGACAGTAGCGACGACACAGCCGACAGAAACGTGACTATTTATCTAGTCGTGCCGCAAGAATGTAGCGAAAAATAGTCCAGAATATCAAAGCAAAAGAAAATCCCCTTCTCTTTCGAAGGGGATTTATCATTATCGAGAAAGATTATTTCTCTTCAGCTTCTTTCGCACTTTGGCGTAGAGGTGTAGCTACTTTCTCGAATGAGCCACCAGCTTTTTCGATGGCAGCAACAACTGAAGCTGAGGCGGCTTGTACTTTCAAGTCAACCTTAGCCTTCAATTCGCCACGAGCAATCACCTTAACCGTGTGGAATGGAGTTGCAATGTAACCTTCAGTGAACAACAAAGCATTGTCAACGGTCTTACCGTCAAATGCGTTCAAGTGATCCATGTACACAACTTGAGCTGGAGTTCGCAAGCTCTTGAACCCGCGAGCCTTTGGCACAGCTTGAGCTAGTGGACGCTGACCACCCTGGAACATTACTCGAAGCTTCTTACCTGTTCGGGCGTTCTGACCTTTAGTACCGCGACCAGCAGTTTTACCTTGACCGGCAGCAATACCGCGACCAACGCGCTTTTTATTCTTGTTTGCTGAAACTTGGAGATCATTGTACTTCATTATTTAGCCTCCTTTTTAGCAACCTTTTTTACAGGCTGAGTGCTTAGCCATTGATCGCGTGGAACTAATGACTTTAGAGCTTCAATAGTCGCGTAAGCAATGTTAACCTTGTTGGTCGAGCCAAGAGATTTGGTCAATAGGTTACGAACACCTGTTACACCGATAATTTGGCGAACTACACCACCAGCGATAATACCGGTACCAGGAGCGGCTGGCTTGATCAATACGCGTGCGCCAGAGAATTTAACTTCGCTGTCGTGCGGAATTGTTTCACCGTTTAACGGCAATGTAATTAAATGCTTTTTAGCGACTGATGTAGCCTTAGCGACTGCAGCTTGAACGTCTGCACCCTTGGCAACACCGACGCCAACTTTATCTTTGCGGTTACCAACAACCACCAAAGCCTTAAATCGGAAGCGGCGACCACCTTTAACCACGCGAGAAACGCGGTCAATGTTGATTACCAATTCTTCAAACTCTTTTGGTGCGTCATCGCGCACATTTCGCCGGTCATCGCGGCGACCACCACGTGGATTTCGAGGTCGACGACCTTCTGCGCGTGGGGTAGTATTTGCAGCTTGCTCTGCCATACTAAAACTCCAATCCTTCTTGGCGCGCAGCATCAGCTAAAGCCTTTAGACGGCCAGCGTATTGACGACCATTGCGGTCAAACACTACTGCGCTAATCTTAATTTTCTTTGCTTTTTTAGCAATTTCAGTACCGATAGTAGCACTTTTTTCAGTCATCGTGCCAGTTGCTTTTGTGCCAACTGTAGTTGCCGCAGCCAATGTTTTACCAGCCACATCGTCAATTAACTGTGCGCTAACATGCAAATTGCTAATAGTAACTGTCAAGCGTGGGCGCTCTGCCGTACCTGAAACCTTAGCGCGAACGCGGTTTTTGCGAAGAGCGCGGTTGAGTAGCTTCTTATTTTCAGCCATGATTACTTACCTGTCTTTCCTGCTTTACGCAAAATCTGCTCGTCGACATACTTGATACCCTTGCCCTTGTATGGTTCAGGCTTCTTCAATGCGCGGATTTCCGCTGCAACTTGGCCGACTTGTTGTTTATTGATACCGCTAACAACGATAATCATTTTCTCGTTGGTAACAGTTACGCCTTCTGGGGCTTTATATTTGACTGGATGCGAAAATCCAAGTGCCATTTCCAGCTCGTTATTGCTTGAGCTAACACGGAAACCGACACCGTTAACCTCTAGGCGTTTTTCATAACCTTTGGTTACACCGATTACCATGTTGTTAATTAGCGCGCGCATCAGACCATGCTGACTGCGGGCTACTTTGGACTCGTCCTTAGGATGTACCGTGACTTGTCCGTCTTCGACTTTCACCTCAACTGCTGGTGTGATGAATTGCTTCAATTCACCCTTTGGTCCTTTAACGACCACATCACCAGAGTCAACCGTGATTGTCACACCGGCCGGAATAATCACCGGCAGTTTTCCGATTCGACTCAGACTCATTACTCACCTTTCGTGTGATTTGATATTAACCCTGGTATTTTAGCATAGATTAGGGGTGAAATGCAAGGTTTTTTGAGCGTTATACCTAGTTGCCGTACGGGATAAGCAGAATGACTGCCAAAATAGCGAAAGTGACGTAAGTTGATAATGCTGCTTTGGTCAAATACGGCTCTTTCATATCGTAGATTTTACGCACTTCGTAATAATCCCATAGCCGCCAACCAGAGATCATTAAAAGAATGCCAGCGAAGATGCTTAAATAGCCGCTGACATCGATATGCCAAAGAAAGTTTGATGCATCAACTAGAGCGATGAATGTAGCTACTCCCATTGTCGACCAGAAGCGTGCCTGTGGCTTTTGTCCAACAGCAATAAAACAGGTGGCGGCGACCATGATCAACTCAACGAGAGGATTTTCCGCGAACAGTACCTGAATATAATAACTGGGGACTCCCTGCCTAGGGTCAGCACTGCCAATAAGCCAACCCACTCCATACAGTAGGGGCATCATAACGACGATAGACAACAAGAAGGGCAAAAAATCAACAATGAAAACATCTTTAACAGTTATTTCTGCTTGGTCTGATGTTTTTGTCATATGGAGGAAGCTACGCATATGATTACAGTATAGCAAAATATATTGACATTAAGATCTGTATTAGACGAAGCTAGTTAATCTGAGGCATAAAAAAATAAACGCCCTGCAATGAGGACGTTTATTCGATTCGTGTGAGGCTTAGTAAACCTTCAACAACAATTCGCCACCAAGTTTAGCCTTAGCTGCTTCAGTGCCAGTCATGACACCTTTTGATGTTGAGATAAGTACCAAACCACGACCGCTTTTCACCTTTGGAATCTCTGCCGAGCCGACGTAAACGCGACGACCAGGTTTTGAGATGCGGGTAATTTCGTTGATAGTGCTGTTAGTTCCTTTTTCATTGATAGTAACTACCAACACGCCACGAGGTTTAGCATCTTCCAGTTTGACATCTGCCAAGTAGCCGTTTTTAACTAATTGCTCAGCGATGACTTTCTTCATCTTGCTGGACGGAACACGAATTTCCGTTTTGCCAACCAATTTCGCATTGCGGATGCGAGTCAGAAGGTCGGCGATTGGGTCTGTAGTTTGCATAGACATATTCTAATCTCCTTTCCTTCTTACCAACTACTCTTTGTTATGCCTGGGATTTCACCCTTGGCTGCTTTTTCGCGGAAATTGATACGGCTCAAGCCGAATTGACGCATGTAGCCGCGTGGGCGACCAGAGATGCTATCACGGTTCTTGTGCCTGGTTGGGCTAGAATTGCGAGGCAATTTTTGCAAACCATCGAGGTCGCCAAGTTCTTTCAACTCAGCACGCTTCGCTGCAAACTTGGCAATCATCTTCATACGCTTCTTGTCACGAGCGACCATTGATTTCTTAGCCATTACTTGACGCCTCCTTTCTTCTCAAACGGCATGCCGAATTTTTCTAGCAACGCCTTAGAAGCTTCCTTGTTGCCGTTCTTGATAACAAATGTAACCTGCAAGCCGTGCAAAACTTGAGTTTCCTCAAATGTCAATTCTGGGAAAATCGACTGCTCGGTGATGCCTAGATTATAATTGCCACCTTTATCAAACTTCAAGCCAACACCGTGGAAGTCACGAACGCGAGGTAAAGCAACGTTAATCAAACGATCCATGAACTCGTACATACGAGCGCCGCGCAAAGTTACGCTAACACCAATTGGCGCGCCCATACCTTTACGAATGCTAAATGTCGCGATTGATTTTTTGGCTCGTCGAGCCACTGGTGCTTGACCGGTGATTTTCTCGACAGTGTTTTTGACAATTTCGAAATGACGCTTGTCATCTTTCTTTTTGCCGGTACCAACGCTCACGACGATCTTTTCCAAAGCTGGCACTTCATGCACGTTCTTTAGATTCAATTCGGCTTGTAGTTCCTTAAGGTAAGTTCCTTGATACAAGGCTTTCAAGCGAGGAGCTGGCACGACAGTTTTCTTTTCTGCCATTATTTAATCTCCTTATTTTTTACCTGGCGAGCAACACGAGTTTTGCCGCCGTCAGCATTCTTTACTAAACCAACCCGACTGGTTTTGCCTGATTTCTCATCAACAACCAGAGCGACTTTACTGATATCCATTGGTACGTGAATATCTTTTTTGCCGCCTTTTGGATTGTACTGGCTTGGCTTAACGTGGCGATGTCCAACGCCGACACCTTCAACCAAAACAGTTTGGTCTTTTGTGTTAACTTTTAGAACTTTACCAGTTGTGCCTTTATTTTTACCAGCAATAATTTTTACGGTATCGTCTTTATGAATTCGAGCCATTAGAGTACCTCCGGAGCTAAGCTAACGATCTTCATGTAGCCCATATCGCGAAGTTCGCGTGGAACTGGACCGAAGACACGAGTAGCTTTTGGCTGCTTGTCATCGTTGATAATCACTACGGCGTTGTCGTCAAAACAGATTGTTGAGCCGTCTTTGCGATGGATTTGATCGCGAGTACGAACAACTACAGCCTTAACAACAGATTTTTTCTTAACGTTACCGGTTGGGCTAGCGTCTTTTACCGAGCAGACGATTACGTCGCCAACGCGAGCGTAACGGCGTCGTGTACCGCCAAGAACGCGGATACACAAAACTTCCCTAGCACCTGAGTTATCGGCTACCTTAAGGCGAGATTCTTGTTGGATCATTTGTCGTCCTCCTTAGCCTCTTCCTTAGTTTCGCCAGAAACTTCGTCCTTTAGTTTGATAGAACCGCGAGACTTTTCAATCACCTTAACTAGAGTAAAGCTCTTAGTCTTGGAAATTGGGCGAGTCTCTTCGATTTGCACCTTGTCGCCTTCACCTGCTTCGTTGGTTTCATCGTGAGCAGTGTATTTGCGAGTCACGGTGTACTGCTTGCCGTATAGCGGATGCGTTTCGCGGCTAGTGACCGTCACAGTGATGGTCTTATCGCGCTTGGCACTCGTTACGACGCCAATCAATGTTCGTCGGGCCATTACTTGCTCTCCTTTGTATTATTAATTTGTGTCAGCAGGCGTGCAATTTCCTTTCGGAGTGAACGCAACGCTTTTGGATTAACTAATTCGCCAGCAGCGTGAGAACGTTTTGCCTGAAGTAAGTCGTTTCGCTTTTCAGTCAATTCCTTCTTCAAGTCGTCAATAGTCTTAACAACTGCTGCTTTAACAGATTTCTTCGTTTCAGCCATTATGCGTCCTCCCTTTTGATGAACTTACATTTGACTGGCAATTTGTGGCTAGCCAGACGCATTGCTTCGCGAGCAACTTCCTCTGAAACGCCTTGCATCTCAAACAGAACAGTCCCAGCCTTTACCTTAGCAACAAAGAACTCTGGGTTACCTTTACCGCCACCCATCTTCAGGCCAAGTGGCTTTCGGGTAACTGGAGTGTGAGGGAAGATTCGAATCCAAATCTTACCACCACGCTTGATGTAACGAGTCATCGCCTGACGAGCGGACTCGATTTGGCGGGAGTTGATGCGCTCGTTTGATTGTGATTGCAATGCAAAGTCGCCGAACGCGATGTAATTGCCACGAGTTGCTTGACCGCGGTTTTTTCCAATACGCACTTTGCGGTGCTTAGTTTTCTTTGGTAACAGCATTTAGCGACTCCTTTCTCCCTTATAAATCCACACTTTCACGCCAATGATACCAGCTGGTGTCTGAGCGCGAGCACAGTGAAAGTCAATATCAGCGCGCAAGGTGTGTAGGGGCACTGAACCTTCAATTACCTTTTCGCGACGTGCCATTTCAGCGCCGTTCAAACGACCAGCCACCTCAATACGAATACCTTTAGCGCCAGCATTCATGGTGTTTTGTGCGGTCATTTTAGTTGCACGGCGGAAGTTGATTCGGCGCTCCAATTGGCGAGCGATATTCTCAGCTACCAATTTGGCTGCCAATTCTGGACGGCGAACTTCTTCAATGTTGATACGAACTGGCTGACCAGCAATCTTCTCAACTTGCTTCTTCAATTCGTTCACGCCAGCACCGCCGCGACCGATAACAACACCAGCTTTTGCCGTGTGAATTGTAATCGTGATCAAGTTAGCGCTACGCTCAATCTCAATGCGATTGATAGTTGGGCGTGAGGCAAATTTCTTTTCAATCAACTCGCGGATTTCGTGATCCTGACGAATCGCCTCTGCAAACTCTTTTTTATTGGCCGTAAACCAACGAGAGCTCCAGTTCTTATTGACCTGTAGGCGGAAGTTGATTGGATTCACTTTTTGACCCATTTACTTCTCCTCCTTTTTTGCTGCCGGTTTAGCGGCTTTTTTAGCTGCAGGCTTAGCAGTTTTTGCTTCTGCCTTAGCTTCGGCCTTTTTTGCAGGCGCTTTCTTTGGCTTTTCTGTACCAGTTACTTCAACCAAAATATTTGAAGTCTTTTTCTGGAATGGCAAAGCGCGGCCACGTGATGCAGGCTTAAAGCGGCGCAAACGTGTACCAGTAGTAACACTCAAAGTAGTAATTACCAAGCTTTTAGCGTCCAAGCCGTGGTTGTTGATAGCGTTTGCCTTAGCGCTTTCGATAGCCTTCTTAACTGGGCTAGCAGCGCGCTTTGGAACGTGCTCTAAGATAACTAGCGCATCAGCTACAGTACGACCTCGCACCAAGGCTGCGACTAGACTTACCTTGCGTGGCGCCTGATCAACGCCTTTAGCGTAAGCGCGAACAGTATAAGTTGTATCAGCCATGATTACTTCTTATCCTTTCCGCCGTGCTTACGGAACTTACGAGTTGGACTAAACTCACCGAGCTTGTGACCAACCATGTTTTCGGTAATCAGCACTGGTACGTGCACTCTACCGTTGTGAACAGCAATCGTTCGACCAACCATCTCTGGGGTAATAGTCGAAGCGCGCGCCCACGTTTTGATAACGGTTCGATCGTCAAGGCTAAGAGCAGCAATTTTCTTTGCTAGCTTTACATCGACGAATGGACCTTTCTTTAATGAACGACTCATCGTGATTTACCTCTTCCTCTTCGCGTCGTGACGCGTGCGTACGATTAATTTATTCGAGCCTTTACGGCGACGAGTTCGATAACCTAATGTCAATTGACCCCAAGGAGTACGTGGTGCTTTACCAGTACCGTGGCGACCACCGTCACCACCACCATGTGGGTGGTCTGCGGCGTTCATAACGACACCACGAACGGTTGGGCGAATACCCTTGCGACGTTTGCGACCAGCTGAACCGATCTTAACATTTTGGTGCTGAACGTTACCGACTACACCGATAGCAGCGGTAGCTTCCAAACGAACTTTGCGAACTTCGCCAGATGGCAATTTGATAGTTGCGTAGTTGCCTTCTTTTGCCATCAACTGAGCTTTAGCACCGGCAGCGCGTACCATTTGTGCGCCCTTACCAGCGGTCAACTCAATAGCGTAAATCATCGTACCAACAGGAATAACTGACAATGGCAAGCGGTTTGAAGTCTCAATTGGAGCTTCTTCACCAGTTCGGATAGTTTTACCCTTAACCATTGAGGTGTCAGCTAAGATGTAGTGGTACAAATTGTACTGATCCTTAACTCGAGCAATACGAGCTGAGCGGTTTGGATCGTATTCGATTTCTTCAATCGTCAAGGTCAAGCCTGCTGGCAAATTGTGGTTCACCAAGCGATAGTGACGACGAACGCCGCCTCCACGATGACGAACAGTAATTCGACCTTGGTTGTTGCGACCGGCATTTTGCTTTTTAGCTTTAATCAGACTTTTAAGAGGTTTTCTTGTTGTAATGTCTGACAAATCCTGACTCGTCATGCCGCGACGAGCAGGAGTGGTTGGATTGTAAGCTTTCACTGGCATTACTTGGTCTCCTCCATCTGCTGCTCTACTGCGTCAAACACATCGAGCTTATCGCCTTCTTTCAGCGTCACGTAAGCCTTCTTCCAATCCTTGCGCGTTGTTGTGCCAGGATAACGATTCTTGCCTCGTGAGAAGCGTACAGCCTTGCCGTCTTGTACTAAGGTTTTAACCTTAACTACAGTAACGCCAAATTGCGCTTCTACAGCTGATTTGATTTCGTTCTTATTCAAGTTAAGTGGAACGCGTAGCACATATACACCGTTGGCGCTCTGTGCGTAAGCCTTTTCACTAACGCGTGGGATAATAATCGTCTGTTTCATATTACGCTTCCTCCTTACCCAACCATGCAGTAATTACAGGTAGGGCTTTCGGTGTTATAACGATTGTATCCGCATTCAGAATGTGATAAACGCTTAGATAATTAGCGCGAACCACCAAAACGTTCTGAATATTGTTTGTAGCACGCATAAGTTCTGGCGTCTTCTCATCTACAACGATCAGAACACGGCGCTCGAACTTGTTGTCAGCTAAGAATGTTGCAACTTCCTTGGTCTTGCCAGTAGTCTTAACGTCTTTAACGACAATTTTCTTAGCTTCGTTAGCTACGGTCAAAGCTTGGCGAACTGCCACTTTCTTAGCAGTCTTTGACAATTTTTTAGTGTAGTTTTCGTTGCCGCGTGGGCCAAATACTACACCACCGCCGCGCCAGATTGGGTTACGGCTTGAGCCGAAACGTGCTCGACCAGTTCCCTTTTGCTTCCATGGTTTTTTACCACCACCAGAAACTTCGCCGCGCTGCTTAGTTGTAGCGCTAGCTAGGCGTGCGTTTGCCAAGTAGCTGTCATATGCCAATTTCAACAATTCGTGATTTGGCACTTCCACAGCAAAAATGTCTTTAGGAAGTTTGGTTGAATCTGCCATTACTTGTTACCTCCTAAAATAATCAGCCCCTTTCGTGGTCCAGGAACAGCGCCCTTAACCCCGATTAGATTGGTCTCTGGATCAACATATGCCACTTCCAAGTTCTTAACAGTAACACGTTCGTGACCCATGTGGCCAGCCATCGTCTTACCCTTGAAAACTTTTTGTGGATACATCGAGCCAATTGAACCTGGCTTACGAGTATTACCTTTACCACCGTGCGTCTTACGATGACGCTTAAAGTTGTGGCGTTTAATGGTTCCAGCGAAACCTTTACCTTTGCTGGTTCCGGTTGCATCGACAAAATCGCCGACTTCAAACGCGGAAACATTAATTTCACTGCCAACTTTCAGATCCTCTGGAATCTGGTCGACACGGAATTCCCGAATATGTTTCGGGGTCACTTGGGCTGGCTTAACGTGTCCAGCCACGGCCTTGCTCAGGTTCTTACCCTCTCCAAAAGCTACCTGTACCGCATTGTAACCGTCGGTTTCGACAGTCTTCACCTGAGTAACGGTGACAGGGCCGGCTTGGATCAGCGTTACCGGAATGGCTTTGCCGTCTTCAGCCAAGAGCTGGGTCATACCAAGTTTGGTACCGAGAAGTGTTTTCACTTTTCCTCACTCCCACTTAAATACTCCTGATGATGTGCGGTTTCTGGATTCTGAGAGGATATTAAATATAAACACCCGTTCATAACCAGACCTGCTCATTCACCAAGGAGAACAGTTGATATTACGCGTAATAGAAATTACCTCGTAATTATAGCACATGAAGCTATAGACTGTCAACGAGTCCGACTAGGGTCAGCCCTCTGAGGAATCTGATTTTTTATAAATAGTTGCTAAGTTTGTATCAAGAGCGTATACTTTACCTGTTCCCATAACTTGAGCGCCAACCAACACTGCTATTTCTGTGTCTGTGTCTGCGAAATATTTTTCTGCTAAATAATCAAGCGCGTTTAGTCCGCTTGGGTAACATAAATCTGGAAAGGCTTGGCGCAGCTCTGCTAGACTTCCTTTAGTGAGCTCGGCCTTCTCTCTAATACGTGTAAGCTTTGCTGATAGATCTAGTAATGTATAGCCATCTTGTCGCAGTGATTCTGCGTCTCTCTCGATCCGCCGAGTAGCCTCTTCCAAGTCATCCCCGAACATTTTCTTATAGGCGGCTTCCAGGGCAGCTTCTTGTTCGCGCTTTTCTCTGTCTGCTCGCTGTTGCCTGATTGCATATTCGGATCGTTTAAGAAGCTTTTTTAATTTCTCTTCGCGCTCCTCGTCAGTTAAGGCAAAAAACTCTTCACTTTTAGATTTCTTACTCTCGTAATCATCTATGCTCCCGCATGATATAGCTCCTCGGACGCTCGCTTTGCTAAAGCCAAGACACTCCAGTATAGCTAGCCTACCTAAGTTTGAAGCTCCAGGCTGAAGATATTCACGAAAGAGGCTGTCCTCATCTAGTTCGTCGTCGAGCACTTGACGGCGCAGAGTAAGGATCGTCCCTTCAGTTACTTTAGCGTACCTATCTATCAAGCGATCTCTATTTTCTTTAGCAGTCATCCCTGACTTTATACATTTATCTACCACCTGTGTTGTTTTTTGCCTACTGAGGCGTCTTGCCTCTGCCTCTACTAACATACGAGATGTAGTCGTTATGATTTTATAGCTGGGATCTTCCCGCAAATTGTCAGCATTGTCGAAGACGGCCAAGGCTTCTCTCTGTTGAGGATTCAACTCCTCTTCTGGTGGAATTATGGGCCAAGTATCTGGACGTCGTTCGTTAAAATACTCTACAACCTCTTGATCTGATGGCAGATCCGGCCCATAATTAACCTTTATATCAGCAGCTTTAATACCGTCTAAAATAGTTGGGATCGACGGAGAGTTAAATCTAGTGTTTTCCATATTTTTATTATACTAAAAAATAGCTAGAATGTCAATCATAGTATTTACATTAAGTATATTTCGTAATCATAAGCTAAATCATCACACCAACCGGCGTAAACGAAGTCAGAATTGCCATAAAAATTATCGTGACGTACCAAATTTTCCGATTGAATTGATATTTCTCAATCTTTAATACCAGCAGCAACGCAATAAATAGCCCAACAGGAATGGCTTGGACAACCAAACCGCCAACTTCAATTGGATTTTTTAGACGAAGCCACAGCGCACTTAATATCACAAAAACCACCAACTTCAAGAAAAATGAGCCGTCGTTATCATAAATACGTTCGCGCCCCTTGCGACTAAATAGCTCGCTAGACTTCGAGCGATTGCGAGCATAAGTACGAGTTTTTTGTTTTGTCATAAGCTAAATGGAATTATAGCATAAAAAATCCGCCCCATTCAAGAGGCGGAAATTTTATATATCGTTAAATTACATACGAATTTCAGCGTCAACGCCAGCTGGCAAGTTCAAGTTCTGCAAGCTGTCGATCGTCTTTGGTGTAGCGTTTGTAATGTCAATCAGACGCTTGTGAACGCGGCGCTCGTAAGATTCACCACCAGTTTTGTAAACGTGCGGACTCTTTACGACGGTGTAAGTGCTGCGTCGAGTTGGCAAAGGCACTGGACCAGCCACGTTAGCACCTGTGCGAATTGCGGTGTCGATAATTTGTTTTGCTGATTGGTCGATGACTTTGTGGTCATAAGCCTTCAGACGAATACGGATTTTGATTCCTGTATCTTGAGCCATAGCTCCTCCTCTTATGTGCAACCTCGTAACCTCTAATTGCCCTATTTATAGCCAATCGAGTTCTCGAGATAAATTATTATTAACTATGCGATTATATCAGCAATTTTCGGCTTTATCAAGATGAGAAATCATTTCCGCAATAATTCCAGCGGATTTATTCAGCGATTCTTTTTCTCGCTCGGTAAGTGGATAGCCCGCCAAAATCTTCACGCCGTCGCTGCTGATTGTTGATAGCAATCCAAGCACAACATTATTCAATCCATATTCACCTTCAGCCAAAGAGCAAACAGGATAAACCGTGTGTGTCGATTTTCGGAGTGCCGAAACAATCTTAGACACAACAAACCCAATTGCAAAATATGTCGATTTCTTCGTTTCAATCACTCGATAAGCTCGGTCGCGAACCTTCTGCTCAATTCCGTCAATCATTTCCTCTGTAAATCCGGGATATTCCTTAATTGGCACTTCACCAATTTGCGCCGTTTCAATTGTCGAAAATGACGAATCGCCGTGCTCGCCCAAAATATAAGCGTCAACCGCTTTGCTGTCAACATTGAACGCGTCCGCCAAATACGACTTCATTCGCGAAGTGTCAAGCGTCGTACCCGTCCCGAATACGCGATTTTTCGGCAGACCAGATTCCTTAAGCGCCACGTAAGTCAGAACATCAACCGGATTACTGACGATCACCAAATACGGCTTCGCGCCATTCGCCATAATATTTTTCACAATATCACGCATAATTTTTGCATTAACGTCAATCAATTCTAGTCGAGTCTGACCGGGAAGTTGCGGTGCACCCGCGGTGATCACAACGATGTCATCGTCATTGATATCAGAATAATTTCCCGTATGAACCACGACATTTCTGTCAATTCCCATCGCGTCATTAATGTCAGCCGCTTGACCCCAAGCTAAATCCTCATTACGGTCAATCAACACAATCTCTTCAATAACACTACGCAACGCGCACGCATAAGCCGCCGTCGCACCGACCATTCCACCGCCGCCAACAATTAACAATTTCTGTTTATTCACCAAAATCTCCTTTTTCTGTTTTATATTAGATGTCTTTATTCTGCCATAAACATTACCGCTTTGTCAATTAATTTTACTTTACGGCAAAAAATATGTATAATATTGGCAATTTATTAACTTTTACATATTATCAACGGGAGGATATATGGAAAAAAGAATGTTTGCAGAAAAAGCGCCACGCGTCGATACTGCAAAAGTATATCGAGCACTTGCAGTGTTCGCTTTACTGCCGTCATGTTTCTTAGCCGGATGCGCAGGCGAAAAAGGAGTTGATGCTGGAAGTTCAAGTCCAGCTCCATACGGCAGCTCCGAGACTACTACATCTCAGCCAGAAAATGACAGTAATAAAAATTTGTCGGAGGAAAAGAAGGAAAGAGATGGTGTCATAGATTTAAGCAAGAATTCGATTTACTATTCAGAGAATGGCGTTCGAGAAGGGTTTACGGCCTTTTGCGGATATAGCCAATATAACGTCCCCGGGATATACGATTGCTCTGTTTATTTTTGCGATGGCAATGACTTAGTTAGATTTGGATTTAACAATATTGACTTCATTGAATCAACTCAAGGAGGAAAAAGAGAACCTAGTGTTTCAAATCTCCTAGACAAGACAGATGAGCTATACACACAATATAGCTACCCCTCAACTGAAATTACAAAGGATCTAGACAAATGTAGAGAAAAAAGTGATAGTGTAGGACAATTCACTAAACCCGTGTCTCATTTTATCGATGAAAATGAGCAATATATGTGCCTTCCTCAATTTATGACCACAAGAGACGGCAGGAAAATGGGCATGAAGGTTACAAAGACTACATCCGTCAACGAGGAAGATAATAACGGCCCTCACTATCCTCTATATGAGCTTGATCTTTCTGAAAAATGTTTTGACACAAGATTCCTTGATTAGATATATAGTACAGTGGCAATCAAAAAATCCCCCGAAAGTTCGGGGGATTTAATTAGGCTTGTGTTATCAAGATTATTTGTTAATCTTTGTAACAACACCAGCACCAACTGTACGGCCACCTTCGCGGATAGCAAAGTTCAAACCTTGCTCCATAGCGATTGGCGCAAGCAACTTAACCTTGAAGGTTACAGTGTCGCCTGGCATAACCATTTCTTTGTCAGCTGGCAATTCAACTTCACCAGTAACGTCAGTTGTGCGGAAGTAGAACTGTGGCTTGTAGCCCTTTGAGAATGGAGTGTGGCGACCGCCTTCTTCCTTCTTCAAGATGTAAACTTCAGCTTCAAACTCAGTGTGTGGAGTAATTGTGCCTGGCTTTGCCAAAACTTGACCGCGCTCAATGTCGCTGCGCTCAATACCACGTAGCAAGACACCTGCGTTGTCACCTGCTTGACCTTGGTCAAGAGATTTCTTGAAGGCTTCAATACCAGTTACAACTGACTTCTGAGTTGGCTTCAAACCAACGATTTCAACTTCGTCGTTCAATTTAACAACACCCTGCTCGATACGACCAGTTGCTACTGTACCACGACCCTTAATTGAGAAGACGTCCTCAATTGGCATAATGAATGGTTTGTCCATGTCACGTGCTGGCTCTGGAATGTAGCTGTCCATTGCGTCAACCAATTCCATAATAGCGTCTTCATATTTCTCTTCACCTTCAAGAGCCTTAAGAGCAGAGCCCTTGATGATTGGAGCGTCTTTGTCGAAGCCGTTCTTTTCAAGAAGTTCGCGAACTTCTTCTTCGATCAGCTCAACCATTTCTTCGTCAGCCATGTCCATCTTGTTCAAGAAGACAACGATCTTTGGCACGCCAACCTGCTTTGCAAGCAAAACGTGCTCACGAGTCTGAGGCATTGGGCCGTCAGTTGCAGCGATAACCAATACCGCACCGTCAACCTGAGCAGCACCGGTGATCATGTTCTTGACGTAGTCAGCGTGTCCTGGCATGTCAACGTGTGCATAGTGACGATTCTTTGATTCATACTCTTGGTGTGAAGACGCGATAGTAATACCACGTTGCTTCTCTTCTGGTGCGTTGTCGATCTGGTCGTACGCAACAGGTTTGTTAACTGCGCTTGGTAGGCGCTTTGCCAACACTGCAGTAATCGCAGCAGTCAGCGTAGTCTTACCGTGGTCAACGTGGCCCATTGTACCAACGTTAACGTGCGGTTTGCTTCGGTCAAATGCATCTGCCATTTGTAGAAGTTCTCCTTAATTTAGTTATTATTTTCACGCGGGTACAGTCCATAAAAAAGACCTCACGGCGTATGAGTTTAATTATAACGATTTTCCAATCAGTTGTAAATAGTCTATTTCTTACTATAATACTTCGCCAGGAACGAATCACGGAATTCGTAAAAAGTCCCGTCCTCCAAGCTAGCACGAATATCATCAACCAACTTAACGATAAATCGCTCATTGTGGATTGACAGCAATGTCCCCGCCAACGACTCGCGAGCGTGCAAAAGATGACAGAGATAAGCCGCCGTGTAATTCTTGCAAGTATAGCAATCGCAATCGTCCATAATTGGTGCAAACATCTCACGGTATTTTCGACCGCGCACATTGACCCGACCAAACGGCGTATACGCGGCACCATTCCTAGCCACTCGCGTCGGACTCACGCAGTCAAAGGTGTCAATTCCCTGTTCAATCGCCGCAAAAATATCATCAGGCTCGGAAATTCCCAGTAAATGTCGCGGTTTATTTTCAGGCAGAATTTGATTGACCCACTGAATCGTCTGCGCCATCGTTTCCTTTTCCAGCGCGCCACCGATTCCATAGCCATCAAAATCCATCGCGCCCAAAAACTCGGCAGTTTGCTTTCGCAAATCCTCGTAATTCGCGCCTTGCAAAACGCCAAATAAAGCTTGATACGGCTTATCTGGACGAGCCGCCC